>LJUE01000047.1 GCA_001303885.1 Planctomycetes bacterium SM23_32
CGTGTTCGCGCAGGGGGCCATCCGTGCGGCTCGGTTCGTTGTGGCCAGGTCCGCGGGCCTCTACTCGATGTGCGACCTGCTGGCGTAATGGGACCGCGCGAGGGGACGGCATCAGGGGGGAGCGCGGTCACATGGTGTTGCCTACCGTGTTGCCCACGTTCGTCATCGTGTTGGACGTGGTATCGCCGACAAGCGTCAGAGCAATGACCACGATGATAACGGCCAGCACGAGTATCAAGGCGTACTCGATGACCCCTTGTCCTCTGCGTCTCGACTTCTTGCGCATCGCGTCGCGTCTCAGAAAGGTTGGATCCGCGGGAGCCTGAGCGACGATGCTGCTGAGCTTCCGGCACGGCCCGCCCGGACTGCCCGGACGGGCCGGCCGGCCGCTCCTTAGGTTGCGTTGCCCAGCGTGTTGGCGACGTTGCTCATCGCGTTCTCGGTGTGGCCACCGAGCGCGGTGAGGGCCGTGATGACCACGATCGCCACCAGCGCCAGGATCAACGCGTACTCCACCAGGCTCTGGCCCTTGTTGGACCGGAGAGCCATCCACGCCCTTAGCACAAGGCGCTTCATGATACTACCTCCCGTCAAGAGGTAACAGGGGACACCACACGCTGAAGCTCTTGCAAAGGTCGTGCCGGCCGGCGACCTCTCGGGACCGTCGCGCGGCGGCACACGCGTGTCCATGCCGTAACTGCGCTCCTATGCAGTCCTTACGTGATGCCTAGCAGTCCGGCTTTCGCGCCTCCGGCGTCCGTGAGGTGCGTCGCTATGAGACACACGCTCCCCCCCCGATTCGCCGGCAGATCCGGCCACCGGCACACCTTGAGACGCCGGCTGCTTCCGTACAACCCTGGGACGCAGCTCACTGCGCGGGCGCGGGAGGCCAATGCCCCCCGCACCCGCCCACTGAAGATTCGTAGGAAGGCACATATCGCGGGGGAGATGTGCCTTCCTACCGGCCCAACTGGCTTTAGGTGGCGTTGCCCAACGTGTTGGCCACGTTGCTCATCGCGTTCTCGGTGTGGCCACCGAGTGCCGTCAGGGCCGTGATGACAACGATCGCCACCAAAGCCAGAATGAGCGCGTACTCCACCAGACTCTGGCCCTTCTTGGACTTGACCGCAGTCCACAATTTCAGCAGAAAGCGTGTCACGGTCAGATCCTCCTGACACTATGGGGAATGTAACAGTTCTGCCGATGGCTTACTTGCGCAAAGGCCGTGCCATTGATGTGCCGTTCGGGCGTGCCACCACGTAAGACCTGGCCCGTGAATAGTTTATGGCCAATGTTCATGGCGCCCGGGCGAGGCAGCGCGGTGGCCGTCTGGTTCATTGTGAGATGCTGAGCGGTCCCGGCCGCCCACGCAGGCGGCTCCCTTGCGCATCCGACGCGCGTGGGGTAGCATCTGCCGTGCCTCTTCCACAGGAGCCTTTGACACGTGGCCGAGACGATGACGGCCGCCTTGCTGGTCGAGCCGGGCCACTTCGAGCTTCGGCAGATGCCCGTCCCCGCCCCGGGGGAGGGCGAGGTGTTGCTCCGCGTCCGTGCCGTCGGCATCTGCGGGTCGGACCTCCATTTCTTCCGCGGCCTGACACAGAGGGAAACGGCCTACCCGCTCCTGTTGGGCCACGAGTTCGCCGGCGAGGTGGCCCGCGTCGGGCCGGGCATGGCTGAGGTGCAGCTTGGGCTCCGCGTGGCCTGCGCCCCGGACCGCCCGTGCGGACGATGCGAGTGGTGCCGGAAGGGCGAGACGAACGTCTGTCCTGACGTGAGATTCGCCGCCTCCCATGGCGAGCCAGGCTGCCTGTGCGACTACTTCGTCGCCCACGCCACGCAACTTCACCCGATCGCCGAACGCGTCGCGTTCGAGCAGGCGGCCCTGTTCGAGCCAGTGGCCACCGGCCTGCACATCGTCGAGAACCTCGTCAGGCCAGCCGGCGGGGAGAGCTACGCCGTCATGGGGGCCGGCCCGGACGGGCTCACGGCGTTGTTCGCCGCCCGGCAGAACGGCGCGTCGAAGGTCTACGTCAGCGACCTGGTCCCCGAACGGCTTGGCGCCGCCGAGGCCCTGGGCGCTACGGCCACGTTCAATGCCGCCGAAGGCAGCTTCGTGGAGTTCATCCTTGACCGCACCGACGGCAGGGGCGTTGACGTTGTGATCGAGGCGGCCGGAGCGCCCGCGGCTATCCAGGACACCTTCCACGCCGCCGCGATCCACGGCAGAGTCGTCGTCCTGGGCATCCCGCCGGTGGACGAGTTGGCGCTGGACCTGACGGCGGCTCGGCGCCGCGAGCTCACGCTGATCGCCGCCCGGCGCACCGTCGGCAAGTACGGCAGGGCGCTCGAACTCATCAGCAGTGGGGCGCTCGACACCGACACGCTCATCACGCACCGGTTCCCGCTCAGGGACACTCAGCAGGCGTTCGAGCGCGTGCGGGACCGGCGTGACGGCATCGTCAAGGGCATGATCATCCTCTGAAGCCGGGCGGCGCGCTGCTGCAGGCGATCTGGCGTGCTCCGGTTGCCCGGGACAGCGGGCTTGAGGCCATCTGGCCCCAAAAGGCCGCCTTTCAGACCGGAATCCGCCAAACACGATGCAACTCCTTTGCCGAAAACCCTTTGCGCCGGCCTTGAGCCCGCGATAGACTCTAGCGAGCGTGTTTTACGAGTCCTGTACTCATCAATAAGCGGCCATAGGACGCAGCCGCGGCAGGGGACGGTAGCGTGAGCAGCCTCGCCCTACCCGCCAGCAGAACGCCCGCTCCTCGGCTGCCCAACCGTCCCTCCGCCACAGCAACCCCGCTCCGGCCTTCCATCGAGCCCCCGCACACCGCTCCACCCATTAACCCAGAACCACGCCACAGCATCTCGACTCCGTCCCACCCGCCGCTGCCAGCGCCTCCGGCGCAGACCTCGCATGACCCGTGAGGCCCACCTAACGCGGCTAGCCTAGAACCAACGCGGGAGAGGCCGGATTCCTCAACGCGTTCCCAGGAAAGCGCACCGCTCCCAGCATAGCGGGCGGCTGTTGGGGCCGCCAGCCGGGAGGTACATAATATATGTTATCGGACGTCCAATGACCGCTCTGGAGCGCCTCCCACGTACCCCGCTTGCGCAGCGCTCCGGCAACAGCCTCGCCACGTACCCCCTATTGCCACCGGCTGAAGCGGAAGCCGCAGTCTGGGGTACGGTGGCTGTAGGTTCAGGGAACGGGTAGAGGCAGACCGCGAGCGGCGAGCATCACGAGGGGACCGTGCGCGGAGGCGATAGCGCTGTTCGGGGCGCTGATGGCGGCCGGGACCGCGGTGCGATGGCTACGCGGGCAGGTCCACTCCCCTTTCGACTTCGGCCAGGTCGGACGGGTCGAGCTGGACGTAGTCGCGGAATTCGCAGAGCGTCTTGCCGATGTGGATAAGGTCGCGGTCGAAGAGCGGCTTAACGGCGAGGATGCGCTGGTTGTTCACGTGCGTGCCGTGGCTGCTATGCAGGTCGGAGACGGACCAGACGCCGTCGCGGCACTGGATGCGCGCATGGCTGCCGGAGATGGCGCCGTCGGCGAAGCGCAGGTTGCAGCTCCGGCTCCGTCCCAGGACGTATACCTGGCGGGGATCGAGTTCCCAGCCCTTGCCCTGGTCGTCGCCTCGAAGGACTTTCAGAAACGCGTTCGGCTGGTCCACGGGACTGTCTCCTCGTTCAGGCCGGCCGAGCCGGGGCAGGCGGGTCCTGTGCCGCAGGACGCGCCCTACGAGACCGGCGGCAGAAAGATGTAGCGAAGCGCGAGGATAAGGGCGATGAGGTGGAAGACCCAGTGGGCCTCCCTGCCGCGCCCCGTAACGAGCTTCAGCAGGCTGTAGGCGATGAAGCCGAAGGCGATCCCTTCGGTTATGCTGAACGTGACCGGGATGAGCACGATGGTAAGGAAGGCCGGCAGGAACTCGGTGGCGTCGTCCCACTGCAACCGCGCCAGGCTCCTGAGCATCATGGAGCCGACCACGATGAGGGCGGGCGCCAGCACGGGATACTGCGCGATCTCGAAGTCGCCCACCTTGTAGACGTGGCGGGTGGCCACGACGGCCAGCACCGGGTAGAGCAGGATGGACAGCAGGAACAGGAGCGCCGTGCAGACGTTCGCCAGGCCCGTGCGGGCGCCTGCCTGCACGCCAGCGGCGCTCTCGACGTAGCTGGTGACCGTGCTGGTGCCCATCAGGGCCCCTATCACCGTGCCTGAGGCGTCGCTGAACAGGGCCCAGCGCGCAGCGGGCAACCGCCCCTGATCGTCCAGGAACCCGGCCCGCTCCCCCACGCCGACGAGCGTACCCACCGTGTCGAAGACGTCGAGGAACAGGAACGTCAGCATCACCGTCAGCCAGCTCCGGGCGCTGAAGAAGCCGGAGAAGTCGAGTGCCAGCATCGAGCCGCTGGGGTCGAGGCTATCATAGGTGTCCATGCTCAGGTTCAGCAGCGGGGCCTTGGTCGTGCCGGCCAGCGTTACGACCAGCCCCACCACCACCGTGCCCACTATGCCCCAGAGCACCGCACCTCGCACGCGCAGCGCCATGAGGACCAGCGTCAGGGCCAGTCCGCACATGGCCAGGGCGGTGACCGGGCTGTGCAGGTTGCCGAGCTTGATGCCCGTCGCCGGGGAGCCGACGATCAGCCCGGCGTACTCCAGCCCGATCAGCGTTATCAGCAGTCCTATGCCGCCGGCGATGCCGCGCCGCAGGCTGTCCGGGATCACCTCCATGACCTTGGCCCGGAAGCCGAAGAAGGACAGCAACAGGAAGATGCATCCGCCGATGAACACGGCGGTGAGCCCCTGCTGCCAGGTGAGGCCTATCGTGAGCACCACCGTGTAGGTGAAGTAGACGTTGTGCCCCATGGCCGGTGCCAGGGCGATCGGGTAGTTGGCCAGGAATGCCATCAGGAGGCAGGCAGCCGCGCTGGCAACGCACGTGGCGACGAAGGCGCCGGCGAAAGGGACGCCGGCGTCCGACATCATAGCCGGCTGCACGAAGATGATGTAGGAGAGCGCCATGAACGTCGTCACGCCGCCCAGCGCCTCCCGACCGAACGTGCTGCCCCGCTCGCGTATCTTGAACGTTCGCTCCAGGGATGCCATCGCCCTGCTCCATGCCGGCAGGCGACCGGATACTGCTCCGCCTTCCCCCTTGTGAGACGACTCGCGGCAGATTATAGTGGCCGGTTCAGGCGGGGGTCAAGACGAGCGGCCGGCCCGCGGGTTCGGGCGCAACTGGCAGGCCGGCCCTCAGAGACCTCCGTGAACTGCCAATATGGCAGCGGCGGCGGCCCGCAGACGGCCTCTGAGAGGATGCCGCCGGCGCCGGCGTTTAGGGCCGCGTCGTAAGTGCCTGTTGAAAGGGACTTTACGGCAATGCCTGGAGTGTTGGTATTGCATTTGCCAGGAGATACGGGGCAGAACTGCGCCTTGGACTGCTGATCCTCAAGCGTACGGGCTGGAAGGAGGCCCTCAACGATGGCCAGGGAGAAGATAATCGGCATAGACCTCGGGACGACCAACTCGGTGGTGGCGGTGATGGAAGGCGGCAAGTCGACCGTCATCCACAACCAGGATGGTGCGCGCCTGACGCCGTCCGTCGTCGCGTTCACGGGGGACGGCGAGCGCCTGGTGGGCGTCAAGGCCAAGCGCCAGGCCGTCACCAACCCCACGAACACGGTCTTCAGCATCAAGCGCTTCATGGGGCGCCGCCACAACGAGGTGGGCGCCGAGGAGAAGATGGTGCCCTACCAGATCGTCGGCGGACCTGATGAGCTGGTAAAGGTGCAGGCCGGGGGCAAGGAGTACACGCCGCCTGAGATCAGCGCCATGATCCTCCAGGCGCTCCGGCGCGCGGCTGAGGACTACCTGGACGAGAAGATCGAGAAGGCCGTGATTACCGTGCCGGCTTACTTCAACGACAGCCAGCGGCAGGCCACCAAGGACGCCGGCACGATTGCGGGGCTCCAGGTCGAGCGCATCATCAACGAGCCGACTGCCGCCTCCCTTGCCTACGGGCTGGAGAGGGAGGGCGACCAGCGCATAGCCGTCTTCGACTTCGGCGGCGGCACGTTCGACATCTCCATCCTGGAGGTGGGCGAAGGCGTCTTCGAGGTCAAGGCAACCAACGGCGACACGCACCTGGGCGGCGACGACCTGGACGAGATCCTGATCGGCCACATCGCCGACGAGTTCCAGAAGCAGCAGGGCATTGACCTGCGCCAGGACCAGATGGCCCTTCAGCGCCTCAAGGAGGCCGCCGAAGCGGCCAAGTGCGACCTGTCAACGTCTGCCGAAACCGACCTGAACCTGCCGTTCATCACGGCCGACAGCAGCGGGCCGAAGCACCTGCACATGACGATCAACCGGGCGAAGTTCGAGGAGCTCTGCGGGCCGGTGTTCGACAGGCTTAAGGGCCCCTGCCACCAGTGCCTCGAAGACGCCCGGATGCGTCCCGAAGACATTGACGAGGTCATCCTGGTCGGCGGTTCCACCCGCATCCCGAAGGTGCAGGACATCGTCAAGGACATCTTCGGCAGGGACCCGCACAAGGGCGTCAACCCCGACGAGGTGGTGGCCGTAGGGGCGGCCATCCAGGCCGGCGTGCTGGCAGGCGAGATCGAGGACGTGGTCCTGGTGGACGTCACCCCCCTGTCGCTGGGCATCGAGACGCTCGGCGGCGTGACCACGGTGCTGATCGCGCGCAACACCTCGATCCCCACCAGCAAGAAGGAGATCTTCAGCACGGCGGCCGACAATCAAACGAGCGTGGGCATCCACGTCGTGCAGGGCGAGCGTGAGATGGCGGCCAACAACCGCACGCTCGGCCGCTTCGAGCTTTCGGGCATTCCCGCTGCCCCGCGCGGCATGCCGCAGATCGAAGTCAGCTTCGACCTGGACGCCGACGGCATCCTCAACGTCAAGGCGCGCGACCTCGGCACGGGCAAAGAGCAGCAGATCGAGATCAAGAGCAGCTCCGGCCTGACGGATGAAGAGATCCAGGGGATGCGCAAGGACGCAGAAGTGCACGCCGAAGAGGACCGGGCGCGCCGCCAACTGGCCGAGGCCCGCAACCAGGCCGACCAGCTCGTCTACATCACCGAAAAGACGCTGAAAGAGCACGGCGAGAAGCTGGCCGACCGGGAGCGCAAGGGCGTCGAAGACGCCCTGGAGGAACTCCGCAAGGTCAAGGACGGCGACAGCAAGGAGGAGATCCTCCAGAAGATCGAGGCGCTTCAGACGGCTTCGCACCGGCTGGCCGAGGTGATCTACCAGCAGTCCAGGGCCCAGCAGGAGGCCGGCGCCACGCCCGGCGCCGAGCCGACCCGGGGCGAGGCCGGCGGGGAAGAAGAGGACGTCGTTGACGCCGACTTCGAAGTGAAGCAGTGACGTTGAATCGTCCACCGCGGCCGGCTCTGCAGACGCTGCGGGGCGGCGTATGACGCGAAGGGGGCGGAAGAGATGCGGCTTGAGAGGTTCACCATCAAGGCTCGCGAGGCGCTGGACGAGGCCCGGTCGGCTGCCTCGAGCCGGAAGCACCAGGAGCTGACCACGCTGCACCTGCTGCACGCCCTGCTGGGCCAGTCGGGCGGCATCGTGCGTCCGCTCCTGCAGCGGCTCGGGGCCAACGCGGGCGGCGTGGTCGCATCCGTCGAGTCCGCGCTTGAGAACCTCCCCACCGTACGTGGCCCTTCCCAAGTCTACCTGGGGCAGGACCTGGCCGCCGCATTCGAGGAAGCCGAGAAGCAGGCCGCACAGCTCACCGACGACTACGTGAGCGTCGAGCACCTGCTGCTGGCCTTCGCCCAGAAGCCGGACGCCGGGGCCGGCAAGGTGCTTGCCGACCATGGAGTAACGCGCGACGGCCTGCTGGCCGCTCTGCGGGAGGTGCGCGGGGGGCAGCGCGTGACCGACGAGAACCCCGAGGACAAGTACCAGGCCCTCGAGCGCTACGCGCGAGACCTGGTGGAGATGGCCCGGCGCGGCAAGCTCGACCCCGTCATCGGGCGCGACCGTGAGATACGGAAGGTCATCCAGGTGCTCGGCCGGCGCACCAAGAACAACCCGGTGCTGGTCGGCGACCCCGGCGTCGGGAAGACGGCCATCGTCGAGGGCCTGGCGCAGCGCGTCGTCAACGGCGACGTGCCGGCCGGCCTGAAGGACCGCCGCGTGCTCGCCCTGGACATGGGCGCCCTGATCGCCGGGGCCAAGTATCGCGGCGAGTTCGAGGACCGGCTCAAGGCGGTGCTGCGGGAGATCGAGTCGAGCGGCGACGTGATCCTCTTCATTGACGAGCTTCACACGGTGGTCGGCGCCGGCGCCGCGGAGGGGGCCGTGGACGCGTCCAACCTGCTCAAGCCCGCCCTCGCGCGCGGCGAGCTCCACTGCGTGGGCGCGACCACCCTGGACGAGTACCGCAAGTACGTTGAGAGCGACGCGGCACTCGAGCGGCGCTTCCAGCCCGTCATGATCAACGAGCCGACCGTCGAGGACACTGTAGCGATCCTGCGGGGCCTCAAGGAGAAGTACCAGGTCCACCACGGAGTGCGCATCACGGACGCCGCCCTGCTGGCCGCCGCCCGCCTGAGCGACCG
Organism: Planctomycetes bacterium SM23_32; assembly: GCA_001303885.1. Taxonomy (GTDB): domain Bacteria; phylum Planctomycetota; class Brocadiia; order SM23-32; family SM23-32; genus SM23-32. The sequence continues at coordinate 8,617 of LJUE01000047.1, forward strand.
CTACATCGCCGACCGTTTCCTGCCGGATAAGGCCATTGACCTGGTGGACGAGGCCGCCTCCAAGCTGCGCATGGAGATAGACAGCGTCCCGGTGGAGCTGGACCAGGTGCGCCGCCACATTACCCAGCTCCAGGTGGAACTGGAGGGTCTGAGGCACGAAGACGCCTCCGCCGCGCAGAGGCAGATCGAACGCGTCGAGAAGCAACTGCACAACCTCCAGGATGAGGAGCGAGCCCTGCGCACGCAGTGGGAGAACGAGAAGGACATCATCGCGCGCATCCGCGACCTCAACGAGCAGACGGACCAGGCGCACGTCGAAGAGGAGGCCGCCCAGCGACAAGGCGACCTCCAGCGCGTCAGCGAGATCCGCTACGGCACGCTGCCCGCCCTCCAGGGCGAACTCGATGAGCAGCAGGACAGGCTGGCCGACGCCCAGCGTGACGTCCGCCTGCTGAAGGAGGAGGTGGACAGCGAGGACATCGCCGAGATCGTCTCCCACTGGACCGGCATTCCCGTGCAGCGCATGCTGGAGACAGAGCGGGAGAGGCTGCTCAACATGGAGGCCGAGCTCCACAAGCGCGTCGTCGGCCAGGACGAGGCCATCACGGCCGTAGCCAACACGGTGCGGCGCGCCCGCGCGGGCTTGCAGGACCCCAACCGGCCGCTCGGCTCCTTCATCTTCCTGGGCCCGACCGGCGTCGGCAAAACGGAGCTGTGCAAGGCGCTCGCCGAGTTCCTGTTCGACGACCAGGACGCGCTGATCCGGCTCGACATGAGCGAGTTCATGGAACAGCACTCGGTGGCCCGGCTCATCGGCGCCCCGCCCGGCTACGTAGGCTACGAGGAGGGCGGGCGGCTGACCGAGGCCGTGCGGCGGCGGCCCTACAGCGTGGTGCTGTTCGACGAGATCGAGAAGGCGCACACCGAGGTCTTCAACGCCCTGCTCCAGGTGTTGGACGACGGCCGGATGACCGACGGCAAGGGGCGCACGGTAGACTTCAAGAACACCATCATCGTCATGACGTCCAACATCGGCAGCCAGTGGTTCGCGTCCGCCGTCGGCGAGGGGGACCAGGAGCGGCTGCGCGAACGCGTGGTGCATGCGCTCAGAGAGCGCTTCCGGCCCGAGTTCCTGAACCGCATAGACGAGATCATCACCTTCGAGTCGCTCTCGCGGGAGATGGTCGAGCAGATCACGCAGATTCAGCTCGAAGGGCTCGGGCAGCGGCTGGCCGCGCAGGGGGTCGGCTTCGAGGTCACCGACGCTGCCCGCAGCTTTCTGGCTGCGCGGGGCTTCGATCCCGTCTACGGCGCACGTCCCCTGAAGCGCACCATTCAGCGCGAGATCGAGAACCCGCTGGCCGAGAGGATGCTCGAGGGCGAGTTCGCCGAAGGCTCCACCGTCGTCGTGGACGCCGAGGGAGGGGAGATAGCCTTCACCGTGCAACC
>LJUE01000048.1 GCA_001303885.1 Planctomycetes bacterium SM23_32
GGGCCTGCCGAACGGCCAAGTGAAGGCGCTGCTGCTTGACCCGACGAGCCCCGCCGAGGCCCGCCGCCTGCTGGCGACTTCAAGGGGTCACGGCGTCTACGAGTCCACCGACGGCGGCCTGAGCTGGCGCAGCCTCAACGGCAACCTGCCCACCGAGGCTGCCCGAAGCCCGCGTGGTCTGCTGCTCGATCCGGCCGACGCCGCACACCTCGTCCTGGCCCTCGCCGGCAAGCCCGAAGAAGGGGGCGGCGTTTACGAGACGCGCGACGGCGGCAAGACGTGGCAGCGCCTGAACGCCGACACGCCGTTCCCCGACATATGGGGCCTGACCGCCGACCCGCGCGACTTCGCCACGGTCTACGCGGCCGTTCGCTTCTACTACGACCACGACGAGGAGCGCGGCTATCCCGGCGGCGCCTTCAGGAGCACGGACGGCGGCCGCACGTGGAGCATGATCCTCGACTACCACTACGTGGAGGCCGTCGCCGTGAGCCCGGCCGACTCCCGGGTAATCTACGCCGCCACCAACGACCACCCGTTCCACGACGATTACGTGGCGGAGGGCATCCTCAGAAGCGAGGACGCGGGGCTCACGTGGCGACACGAGAACAGCGGCCTCTCCCACCTGAACGTGAATTGCCTCGCCGTCAGCCCGCACGATCCGTCCGCGCTCTACGTCGGCACGGGGGGCAACAGCGCCTTCGTCGGAAGGGACCAGGGCGTGCAGTAACGCCCGGGGGCAGCCCGTCACGGCTGCGCCGGGACCGCCGGTGCCATCTGCTGGAGCATGAAGCGCGCCTCCAGGCCGCCGTAGGTGTCGGGGCCGAGCCCGTAGGCCCGTTCGAAATGCGCCAGCGCCTCGCTACGGCGCCCGGTTTCCAGCAGGTGCAGGCCCGCGTCCATCTCGTAGGAGGCAAGGTACTCGCGGCGAGCGTACTCGGCGTTGGCGTCCTCAGGATTCAACTCCCGGTTGCGCCGGAACGCGGCCATCATCTGCTCGAAGACCGACGCGTAATCGGGATGCCCAAAGCCGATGGCATTCAGGATGCTCTTCGCGTGGTGGGCCCTGATCAGCTCCTGGGTGCCGCCGAACCACCTGTCGAGCGCCGCCTGCACCTGACCCGAGCGGCCGGAGGGCACGTTGACCAGACGGGGCCAGACGTGCTGCCGGATCTCACCCAGAAACCGCACGATGTCCGGCCGCGCAAAGACCGACATGGGCCGCTGGCAATGGAACTCGACGTAGGGCCGGTCGTCCGTATGCAGCGGGCCCGGCCCGAGGGCATCGGCCAGTGCCTCGTCGGCGATGCAGAACGAATCGAGCAGGTCGTAGACGTCCACCACGTCGCTGCGCGCCAGGTGCTCGCGCACGAGGGGGGCGTTGACCCGCTGCTCCAGGTCCTGGAAATCAACCCTCAGTGGCTGCGGCGTGCCGATCAGCGTGCAGAAGCCCGGCGTGTGCTTGAACCACACGCTGGTGTTCGGGAAGACCGCCTGGAAGGACCGCACGAGCGTCTTGAAGTCTTCCAGCGGGATCTTGTGCAGCGGCACCCACTGGCACATCACGCCGTCCGGCCGCAGGATGCGCCGGCACTCCCGGTAGAAGTCCGCCGTGTAGAAGCCGGCGTTGCCGCTGCTGATGGCCGGGTGGATGATGCCGGCCTGGATCATGTCATACTGCTGAGCGGTGCCCAGCACGTAGTTGCGCCCGTCGTCAACGCGCACGTGCACCCGCGGGTCGGACAGGATGTGGTTGTTCAGGTCAGCAAACCAGTGGTTTGCACGCAGCACGCCCGGGCTCAGTTCCACCACGTCCACGTCTACGTCGTGCGTGCGGCACGCCCAGGTCGTGAAGCCGATGCCAAATCCGACCAGCAGCGCGCGCTCCGGCCTCGGGTGCATCAGCAGCGGCACGTGGGCGATTAGCTCGTGACTGGGCCGGTCGAAGCGCGTTGCCTCCGCCACGACGGCATGGTTGACGTAGAGGGAGCGAGCGGCGCCATATACGCTAACGACCGAGACGGACGATTCGGCGTCCTCGCTGTAGTACAACAGTTCGTAACGCGCCAGCTCCGGAACCACCCGCGCATAGAGGATCAGCGGCACGGGACGGGCCAGCAGCAGCAGGGGCGTCAGCGCGATCCCCGCCACGGACGCGACGAAGCCGACGCGCTGCCTGACCACGGGGTCCGCCGCGAAGACCCACGCCGCCAGCGCCAGGTTGATGACGGCCGTGGCGATGATGGTGCGCTGGATGCCCAGCACGGGTATCAGGACGAACCCGCCGACGAACGCTCCGAAGATGGACCCCAACGTGTCCAGGCAGCCCACCACGCCCATCTTGCGGCCCAGCCCGCGCAGGGCCGGCACGTAGATGCGCGAGACGACGGGCATCGTGGCGCCCATGAAGCTGGTCGGCACCAGAACGACGACGAAGGCCAGCGCAAAGCGGCCCGCCGTCCACCCGCCGAAGCCCCACCCTGACAGCGCGCCTCGCACCCCCGCGTAGAGCCCCTGAAGCGCGGGCAGCAGCGGGATGGTAATGAGAGCCGTCAGCCCTATGCCCACCTCGATGATGCCAAGCAGGCGATAGGGGTCCGGCGTCCGATCCACCCACCGCCTCACGGCGAAGGCGCCGACCGACAGCCCCATCAGGAACGTGGCGATGATCACGCTGATGGCGTACACGTTGGTGCCGACGAAGAATATCAGCAGCCGCGTCCACGCCATCTGGTAGGCCAGGGAGGTGAACCCCTCGATGCCGAAGACCCAGAGCGCCACCTTGACGCCGGGCGGGAGGGCCGCCACGGGCTCCCCCTCGGGCCCGGCCTCCGCCAGGATCTCCGGCTCGGTCGCACCCACCCCAAACCGCAGGGCCAGCCACAAGGCCAGCGCGGCGACGGCGATGTTCAGCGCCGCGCCGAGCAGGATGGTGCCCCTCACGCCCAGCACTTCGATGAACGCATAGCCGGCCAGCACGCACCCCAGGAATGCGCCGAAGTTGTTCCACGCGTAGAGGCCCGCCACCTCCTTGCCCAGCCGCCTTGCGTGCGTCACGTAGGCTCGGGAGATCACGGGCAGCGTGCCGCCCATCAGCGACGTGGGCACGATGAGGGTCAGGAACGACAGCACGAACCGCACCAGGCTCATCACGTAGTGGCTGTCCCCCAGCGGGCCGTAGAAGGCGGCGTAGAGCGGCTTCAGCAAGCGCATGATGAGCGGGAACGCGATGGCGAACGCGCCGATGCCCAGCTCCAGCAGCGCAAACAGCACAAGGGGCCTGTCCCAGCGGTCCGCCAGCCGCCCGAAGTAGAGGCTCCCCAGCGCCAGCCCCGCCATGAAGGTCGTCACAACGGCGCTGGTGGCGTAGATCGTCACCCCGAAGACCAGCGACAGCTCCTTCGCCCACACGACCTGGTAGATGAGCGCCGCCACGCCCGAGAGGAAGAACATCAGCAGCACCGTCCAGGCAGCGCCGCGGGAGGACCAGGCGCCGCTGGGGGAGCCGGCAGTGGCGTTCTTGGAGATCATGGCGGGCCGTTCGCCTCTGTGGGGACTGCGGGCACGGGCCACGTGCCGCGACGAGAGCGGCCGGGGATTGTAGGAAGGGGCCTCCTGCACTGTCAAGTGTGGGCGGCCGGGCCGCGCCCTCTTGCTTGAATGCCCGGGGCCGCTGTGCCATCATGCGGACAGCCGCTCACGTTCCACCCAACCAATCGAGGTCTGCGCCATGCTGCCTCCGCTACCTGGCCTGGATGCGCTGTTGGAGGACGAGGACTGCCAAGCCGTTGAGCTGCGCCGGGGAGGCGTTGTCGTGCGCGTGCTCACTCGCGAGGGGGACGACGCCTGGAGCCCCGGCGAGGAGCAGGCCGACGCGCTGCATTCCGGCGCAGTGGGTGAACTCATTCGGCAGGAGTTCGGCCCGTCGTGGGACGCCCTGGCCCTGCTGCTGCCGCACGAGGTGGTCCTGTACGAGCTTGAGGGAGGCGCTGTGCGCGTCCGGCGGACGCCGCGGGGCCCGGCAGACGCGAGAGCCGAGGAACCCGACCTGACGCCCGTGGCCGAGGCGCTCGGCATCCCGCGCTCCCGGCGCAGGGCCAAGTTCGAGCAGGCGCGCCGCTTTGCGCGCGTCGTGATCGGTGCGCTCGGGCAGCAGCGCCGCCCGGAGCTCCGCGTCCTCGACCTGGCCTGTGGCCGAAGCTACGTCGGCGTGGTGCTGGTCCACTTGCTCCGCTCCGCGGGCCGGGCCGCCCTGCTGCATGGCGTTGACTCCGACCCGTCGCTGGTCGCCACCTGTCGCCGCATCGCCGACTCTCTCGGCTGGGCCGGCGCCACGTTCGAGGCAGCCGACCTGTCAGGCTACGCCATCGAGACCGGCTCCTACGACGTGGCTGTGGCCCTGCACGCCTGCGACACGCTCACCGATGAGGCCGTGCGCATCGCCTGCGAGGGAGGCATACCTCTGCTGCTGGCCGCCCCGTGCTGCCAGCGCGAACTACGCCGCAACTGGGGCGGCCACCCGCTGGAGTGGGTCTCCCGTTACGGCCTGCTGGAGCAGCGCCTGGCGGACGCCCTGACGGACGCCTTCCGGTGCCTCGTGCTCGAAGCGCTCGGCTACGAGGTGCGGGTGGTCCGCTTTGCCGCCGCGGGTCTCACCCCCAAGAACGTGCTCATTCGGGCGCGTCTGACCTCGACGCACCGGCCCGAGCGGGCACGTGAGGCGCGGGCCTTCATGGCGCAGTTCGGCGTGCGGCCGCGCCTGGCCCCCCTGCTTGAGCGCGTGGAGGGTTGACATAAGTGCATCCGTCTGGCAGAATTATAGGGTTGTCATTGCACTTCCCGAAGGAGTGGACCCGTGATAGAACACGTCAAAGACGAGCACGCCAAGGGCTCCTGGCTCACCTACCGGCCCGACATCAAGATCCTGGACTGCACCGTCCGCGACGGCGGGCTGATCAACGACCACCAGTTTGACGATGACCTGGTGAAGGCCATCTACCAGACGCTGGTGGCGGCCGGCGTGGACTACATGGAGATCGGCTACAAGGCGTCCAAGAAGATCTACGCCCCCTCCGAGTACGGCCCCTGGAAGTACTGCGAGGAGGACCACGTGCGCCGCATCGTGGGCGATAACCCCACGCACCTGAAGATATCGGCCATGGCCGACGCGGAGCGCACCGACTACAAGGAGGACATCCTGCCCGCCGACCAAAGCGTCATTGACGCGATCCGCGTAGCCGCCTATATCCACCAGATCCCGGTGGCCCTCGACATGATCGAGGACGCCTACCAGAAGGGCTACGAGGTGGTGATGCAGCTGATGGCCGTGTCCGTGATCCAGGACAAGGAGCTCGGCGAGGCGCTGGAGGCGCTGGCCCAGAGCCCGGTGACGGCCGTCTACCTGGTGGACAGCTTCGGCGCGCTCTACAGCGAGCAGGTGCGCGACCTGACCCTCACCTACCTGAAGGCGCTCCAGGGCACCGGCAAGGAGGTGGGCATCCACGCCCACAACAACCAGCAGCTCGCCTACGCCAACACGCTGGAGGCCCTCATCGTGGGCGCCAGCCGGCTGGACGCCACCATCAACGGCATGGGGCGCGGGGCGGGCAACTGCCCGCTGGAGCTGCTCATCGGGTTCCTGCACAACCCCAAGTTCCGGCTGCGTCCGGTGCTCGAGTGCATCCAGGAGCATCTGCTGCCGCTGGACGGCCAGATGGAGTGGGGCCCGCGCATCCCCTACATGCTCACCGGGCAGCTCAACCGCCATCCCCGACCCGCCATCGCCATGCGCAAAAGCGAGCAGCCGGACGACTACGTGAGCTTCTACGACCAGCTCATGGAAGAGGAGTGAGCCGCCCGCGCTGCCGGCCCGGCCCTCAGAACGGGGGCCGGGTGGCCCACGCCCCGTCAGCCTGTGGTAGATCAATGAGCCGCACGCGACGCGTTCGGAGCGGGGCCTTGGCCCTCGCCGTCGGCGCCGCCGTGTGGTTGCCCCTGCTGCACCTCTTCTTCACGCTTGATCTCCCAGAGTTCCACCGCGCGCACGGACTGCCGCCGCGCGCACGTCAACTTGCCGCCCGGCACATCCGCCTCTGGACTGACGAGGCCCTGCGCGCCGAGGAGACCGCCAGGATGCGGCTCCGCAACGCCGAATGGGACTTCATGGGCCGCAGTTTCCTCGTCTGGTCGCTGGCTAACATGGCCTTGCGCGACCCCGACTTGCGCCCGCAAGTGCTCCCCGTCATGGACCGTGTAATCGAGGAGACGCTCCGCGTCGAGCAGGAGTCGGGCTTCCAGCACTTCCTGATGCCCTACGGCCGCGTGGCCCCGTTCGTGGTGGCCCCGGCGCGCAGCCTCTTCGTGGACGGGGAGATCGCCCTCATGCTCGGCATGCGGCGCATCGTGCAGGAGAAGCCCGAGTACGCCCCCCTCCTGGCCGCGCGCGTGGACCTGATGGTCGAGCGCATGAAGCGCAGCCCCGTCCTGTCCGCCGAGAGCTATCCGGACGAGTGCTGGACCTTCTGCAACACGGTGGCCCTGGCGGCCATCCGCATCGCCGATTTCCTGGACGGCACGGACCATTCCGACTTCCTGGCCGCGTGGGTGAGCGCTGCCCGAGAGCAGCTCGTGGACCCGACGACGGGGCTGCTCGTGGCCACCTACACTCCGGGCGGCCATCGCCTGGAAGGCCCGGAGGGCACGAGCATCTGGATGGCCGCGCACTGCCTGCAACTGGTGGACCAGGAGTTCGCGGAGGACCAGTACCGCCGGGCGCGCAGGGAGCTGGGCCGCATAGCGCTGGGCTTCGGCTACGCGCGGGAATGGCCGCGCTCCTGGGTGGGGCCGATGGACGTGGACTCGGGGCCGGCCGTGCCCCTGCTCGGCCTCAGCGCTGCCGCCAGCAGCATGGCCCTGATCGGCGCCGGCGCGTTCGGCGACACCGACTACCTCTCGGCGCTGCACGCCTCGCTCCAGTTCGCCGCCTTCCCGAGCACGGAGGACGGGGCGCTCAAGTACTGCGCCAGCAACCAGGTCGGCGACGCAGCCCTGCTCTACTCGACGGTGCTCGGACCTGTCTGGGACGTCGTCAGAGGGGGCGGGCGCCCATGACACGGACGAGTTCAGTCTGGCGGCGGCTTGTGCGCGACAGGCCGTTGTTCTCGCCGGGAGGCTTCCTGGTTCGGGCCGTCCTCATCGGCACCGCCTTTCTGGCCTGCCACCTGCTCGGTCTGCGGGAGTATACGACCGTCATGTCCGGCAGCGCGCCGGGCGGTGACCGCCTCCACGCGGTGCACACGGTGCTCGGCACGGCCTACGCCCTCTTCTACTTCGGCTCGACCGTTGCCGCGCCGGTGCTCGTCATAGCAGCCGGCCTCTGGTGGGCCGCCGGCTGGGCCTCGCGACGAGCGGTGCGTTGAGAAGGGCTCGGGGCAACGCGTAGAATGTCCCCCCGAACATAAGGCGACCAGAGCAGCGATGAGCGACGTTCCCTGTCAACAACTGCGCGACGGCACGGTGCAGCTGCGCTTCCTGACGGAGGCCGATGCGCCGGCCCACTGCGAGGCCGTCAACGAGTCCGTCGCCGAGGTGAGCAAGTGGCTGCCCTGGGCCCACGCCGGCTACTCCGAGGAGGAGAGCCGGGACTGGATCGCCGCCCAGCCGGAGGCGCGCGAGAGCGGCCAGGCCTACGAGTTCGGCATCTTCGACGAGCCGTCGGGCCGCTTCCTCGGGTGCTGCGGAGTGAACCACGTAGACCCCCAGAACGGGGGGGCCAACGTGGGCTACTGGGTGCGAACGAGCGCGACGGGACGCGGCGTCTGCACGGCCGCCGCCCGGCTGGCGGTCCTCTTCGGGCTCGAGGAGCTCGGGTTGCAGCGCATCGAGATAACGGCGGCTATCGAGAACGCGGCCAGCCGGCGCGTTGCCGAGAAGCTCGGCGCCCGCCGGGAAGGCGTCATGCGCAAGCGGTTCCGCATTGAAGGCCGACCGATGGACGGCGTGCTCTACAGCCTGACCGACGAGGACGCCGAGCCCCTCCGGGCAGCGGACGGCCCCACCCCCCGCCGGCAATGGACCGCGGAGTAGCCGCATGGACAGCGGGATGGGCTGGGTGGCGGCCATGACGGCCCTCGCGCTCGCAGCGCACGCGGCGTGGGGAGCGGAGTATTTCGTCTCCGCGCGCCACGCGTCAGCGTCGGACCAGAACGCCGGCACGGCCGAGCAGCCCTTCCGGACCATCGCCAGGGCGGCCAAAGCGGGCCGCGCAGGCGACACGGTGCTGATCGGGCCGGGCGTCTACCGCGAGGCCGTCATCCTCGAACACAGCGGCGAGCCCGGCCGGCCGGTGACCTTCATGGCGCAGCAGCCCGGCACGGCGGTCCTCACCGGGGCGGACCCCGTGCGCGGCTGGGAGCGCCTGCCGGGCGACGCGCCGATCTACCGCGTGCTCTGGCCGCACCAGTTCATCATCAACCAGGTGGGCGGCAGGCCCATCGAGCACCACCCCTACGGCGGCGCGGACGCAGAGCCGCGCTGGGGCCGCGCCGAACAGGTTGTCGCGGACGGGCGCATACTGGCGACCTCGCCCGACCTGGAAACGCTGAGGGAGGACTGGCAGCGGCAAACGGAGGCCGCTGCGCCGGACACCCGGTCCGACCGGCCGTTCCCCGACCCCGCCGACCCGGCCACGTGGCACGGCGCCTTCGCCGTGGACACGTCGAGGGACGAGCTCTACGTGTGGCTCGCCGACGGCTCCGACCCGAACGAGCACGACGTGCTGGCGTGCAGCCGCGGCCTGCTCTTCGGCACCAATCGCTGGATCAACCCGGACGGCATCCACGACGTGCACGTGCGCGGGCTCGTCTTCCGCTACGGCGCCACCTTCCCGCAGCGCCCGCTGGTCTGGCTCTACGGCCGCGACAACCTGCTGGAGGAGTGCCTGGTGGAGTATGCCTCCGGCAGCGGTGCCAACGTGAACGGCGTGATGCGGCGCTGCGTCGTGCGCGGGTGCGGGCACACGGGCGGCGGCGCGATGGGCACCGACTTCGCCAACACGGAATGCCTGTGGGAGGCCAACTGCTGGAAGCCCATCAGCCGCAACTGGGACGCCGGCGGCTTCAAGATCACATGGGCGGACGGGGGCGTGTTCCGCAAGTGCATCTTCCGCCGCAACGGGGGGCCCGGCCTCTGGATGGACATCCACTGCCGCGACGTCACCGTGACCGAGTGCGTCTTCGAGGCGAATGAGCTGAGCGGCCTCTTCGTCGAGATCAGCCGGGACATCACCGTCACCCGCAACCTCGCCGTCCGCAACGCCCTCAAAGAGGAACGCGCCGGGCAGCACGTGGACTGGGCCTGCGCCGGCATCCAGCTCGCCGAGAGCATGGACTGCGTCGTGGCGTTCAACACCTGCGTCGGCAACAAGGACGGCGTCACGATCCGCGAGCTCCAGGGGCGCCCCCTCGACACGCCGGACTTCGGCCGGATCGTCTACAGCAACCGCGGGCACGTCGTCTGCGGCAACGTCTGCGCCGGCAACGAGGGCTACCAGCTCGGGCTGTGGTATGACAACGGCTTCTTCGGCCGGCACCCGTCGGACAAAGAGAAGTTCCCCACCGAGGAGGCGTTCGCCGAGCACCTGAAGACGACGCCGGACGAGGTGTTCGACCCCACGCGGCAGGGCCACGTCATCGCGCGGAACCTCTACCTCGCCGAGGCGGGCCGGCACCTGGCGCTCTACGGGACGCCGTGGCGAGCCGGGCACCGCGTCTTCGACGAGCTGTCCGCGCTGACGGAGGCGACGGGGTTCGGCGCGGGCAGCCGGCTCGCCGGCTCACAAGCTGACTTGGAGTCGGCCGCCGCGGAGATGGACGTGGGCTGGCGCGGCGCCCCGCAGGACGTGGACGCCTGGGCGCGCGGCTTCATTCCCGCCTGGGCGCTCAAGCGATAGCACCGGCGCGCG
>LJUE01000049.1 GCA_001303885.1 Planctomycetes bacterium SM23_32
CCGGTGAAGTCCGACTTGCCCTCCAGCAGGGCCGTGGCCAGCTCGCTGCCCAGGTAGCGGTCAAGCTCCATCCGGGCGAACTTCACGTTCAGCTCGGCCAGGGCTACGTTGCTCTCGTTCTGCTTCTTCTGGATCTCGTAATTCTCTTTGGCCTGCTTGTAGGAGGACTCGGCGTTCAGGAAGCTGATCTCGCGGCTGCTTGTGCGCTCCTCCAGCTCCGACGAGTCGAGCCTGACCAGCACTATGCCTTCCTGGACGTCCTCGGGCGTGATGACGGTGCCCTCGTCGACAATTTCCAGTATGGTGCGCTGGCCCTCCACCTCGCTCTTGATGTCGGTGGACTCGGTGGCCAACAGCGTGCCTCCCTCCGTGACGGTGACCACAAGGGGGCCGCGGCGGACCGGCGCCGTGCGGACGGCCTGTGCCTCCTGTGCGCCGGCGGGCGGGCTCACCAGGCGGTAGGCGATGCCGGCCGCCAGGACGATCAGGATGGCTGCCATGCCGAACTTCAGCAGCCGGCCGCGCCCGGGGTGGTGCTGGTCATGGTGATGGAGCCCCGCGTGGCTCGGATCATGGAGCGTCTCTGGAGCGCCCGGCTGCGAGCTGTCGTCAGTTGTACTCATCGAAACTCTCCTGCAGTTCGCCGTCATCGCCGACGTTCAGTATACCCATATCGCGGGCCAGTTGCAGGCTGGCCACCTTGTAGTCCACCAGGGCATTGGCCAGGCCGTTGCGCGCCCTGACCAGCGCCGCCTGCGCCTCCAGGAAGTCGCGCGCCTGAACGCGCCGGCCCGCCTCCCACAGCATCGTCGTGCTCTCGACCCGTCGCTCGGCCAGCTTCATGCTGTCCCGCTGGATCTCGTAGCTGCGCCGGGCGCGTTCGTACTGGCGCCACGCCTCGCGCACGTCGCGCACGATGCCGTCGCGCGCTTCGTCGTAGTCCCTCGTGGCGCGGGCGTGATCGATGAGACGCCGCCGATAGGTGTTGCGTTCGGACAGCTTGTCGAGCGGCAGGTCGAGCTCGAATCCGGCCGTGAAGTCGGCGCGGCGGGCCTGGAAGTTGAGCGGACGGCTGTCTCCCTCCGTGTCGGCCGAGACCGACGCGCTCAGGTCCAGCCCTGGCAGCAGGTCGTTCTCGGCCACCTTGATCTTGCGGAGGGCATCCTCCATGCGTCCGGCTTGACTCATCAGGTCCAGCCGATGGGCGAGGGCCACTTCCTCGATCCTGTCGAGCGGCAGCAGGACCTCGACGACCCCCTCCGTATCCAGCCGCTCCAGCTCGTGGCGGTCGAGCATGAGCTTCGTCTGGGTGGGCAGGCCGAGGGTGATCTTGAAGCGGTCCAGTTCGTTCTCGTAGCTCTGGCGCGAGGTCACGTAGGAGTTCTCGGCTTGCAGCTCGTCCTGTCGAATCTGGTCCACCTCGTATTCGCTCTGCTCGCCGGCCTGGCCCAGCCATTCCGCCCGCTCCCGCAGGATGGAGAGGTTCTCGTAGTTGAGCCGTTCGTTGTCCACGACCTGGCGCTGCTCCAGCACGCGGTAGTAGTCGCTGAGCACGCGCACGAAGAAGGTGCGGCGGAACCGGATGAACGTGCGCAGCTGGTAGATGACGTCCCGCTCGGCCTGCGTCAGCGGCTCGGTCACGGCGATGCCCGCCCCCTGCAGCAGGGGCTGGGTGATGGAGGCGGTGAGCACGGAGGAAGCGGCGCGGCTCGGGCTGCCCTTCAGGAACTGGCTGAAGCTGGAGGCCAGGCTCACGCTGAGCCGCGCTCCCGTCTTGAAGAGCCACGTGAACCCGAAGTCCGTCTCGCCGGTCACCTCCGTGGTGTCGCCCAGGTCGGTATTGTCATACTCGCCGGACAGCATGCCGAAGAACTGCGGGTTGAACGCGTAACGCTGCAGCGTGAGCGCCAGTGCGCTGAAGTAAAGCGATTCCTTCTGGTTCTGGTACTCGCGGCTGTGCTCGCTGGCGATCTGGAGGGCCTTCGCGAGGCTGACGACGCGGTACTGCTCGGCGTCGGGCACGGCGGCGGGCGGCTCTCCCGGCTTGGTGATGACGGGCGGCAGGTCGGACGGGTCGGCCGCCGGGCAGTCGGCCAAGGGGTCACGCCTGGGGCGTTCCACCTCGTAGGAGGCCGCGTTGCCGGGCACCTCCTTCTCCTTCTGCTCCAGTATGCCGTAGACCTCGCGGTCGGCCGAGCGCTTATACCACGCGGGAGCGCACCCCGCCGCGGCCAGCAGGAGTGCACAGATCCCAAGCGACGCCATCCAGCGCCGCCCCGTTGAAGCCCTCGTCCGCTGCCTGTTACGCGCTGCCATGCTCCGCTCTCACTAGCAAGCCCTTTTCGAACAGCTCGACGACGGCCCTGTGCCAGTCCTTGCCGCCCGGCATCTCATGCCTGTGCATCAGGCCCGTCCTGACCATGCCCAGCAGCAGCCGCCCCGAGGCGGCGGGGCTTAGCTCCGTGGCATAGCGCCCCTGCTGCATGCCCCGCATGACGAACCCGGCGGCGACCGCCAGGATCTTGTCTTCCTTCGACCGCCATTCATGCCAGACCTTCCTCTTGCGGCCGGAGCCGCGGCGCCTCACGGTCCACATCAGGCCGAACAGGGCACCGCGCTCCGTGAAGAAGTGCGCCATCCGCTCCACGAGTGTCCGCAGGCCCCGTCCGGGGTCCTGCTCCTGCTCGCCCACCTCGCGCACCGAGGCCACCAGCTCGTCGAACCCCGACAGGATCACCTGCCAGTACAGGTCTTCTTTGTCCTCGAAGTAGCGGTAGACGGTGCCCTTGCCGACGCCGGCCTTCTTGCGGATCTCGTCCAACGTCACCTCGTGGAACCGTCCGCTGGCGAACAGCTTCTCGGCGGCCTTCAGTATCTGCTTCGCCTTATCGGGCACCACGGGCCCTCGAAGTGGAACTGACCAGTCAGTTCCATTCTCCCACTTCCGTATCATGGTGTCAAATGCCCGGACACCGATACGGACGCGGCCTGCCGAGTGCGGGTCCAGGCGCCGGCAGAGGCCAGGACCCGATCGGGCTGCCGCAGCCACGGCCGGCGCTTGAACGCACGGCTACGGCGCCGCCCGGCTCACGCGGGAGCCGTCCCGCAGGTCCGACGGTGGCCGCAGCACGACCGTGTCGCCCGCCGACAGGCCGTCGGTCACCTGGTAGTGGTCCTCGCCCTTGAGCCCGGTGGTGATGCTCCTCAGGCGGGCGCGGCCGCCCTCCACCACGAAGACGGCCTGGCCCTCGGCGGTGGCGAACACGGCCTCAGTCGGCGCCAGGACGGCGTCGTCGGCAGCCGCCACCGCGATCTTGACGTCCAGCTCGTAGCCGGGCTGGAGGGCCAGGTCGGCGTTGTCGAAGTCCACCAGCACCGCCACGCGCTGCTGGCGCACGCCGAGCGACGAGACCTTGGTGAACCCGGAGGGGTAGACCTTCTTGACGGTGCCGCGCGCGTCGTCCCTGCCGACGGCCTTGCCGACCAGCAGCACATCCTGGCCGATCTTCACCCGGCCCACCTCGTCAGACAGGATGTCGGCGCGTATCTCGATGGACGCCATGTCGCCGAGGGTGACCAGCGGCGTGCCCGGCTGCACGTAGCGCTCGCTGTCCACGTGCTTCTCAAGCACGGTGCCGCTGATGGGGCTGGTGACGCGGGTGCGGGAGACCTCGTAGTCAATCAGGTCCATGGCACTGCGTATCTGGTCCATCTGCGCGCCGTAGACCTGGCGCAGGTGCGCCGTGTCCTGCATGCTGTCCAACAACACCTGCTTGCGCAGCTCAGCTATGCGCACGGCCGTCTCGGCGGCTGCCAGACGTTGAGTGACGGCCTGGGCGTTGGCGTGAGCCGTCTGCATGTCGCGGCGGACGGCGTCGAACTGGCGGTCGGTGGCGGAGCCGGACTCGTAGAGCCCCTGCACGCGCCTGAGCTCCTTTTCGGCGTATTCCCGGTCGGCTTCGGCCGCCCTCTCCTGCTCCTTGACCTCGGCCACGTTCTCCAGGGCCTGCTGGCGCACCTTCTCGGCCGCTTCGATCTCGGACGCCTTCGGCAGGGGCACGTCCACGCCGGCCAGCTGGCCTTCGATCTCCTTGACCTGCGCCTTCATCATGTCCAGGGCCAGCTTCAGCTCGGTGTCCTCGATGGTCGTGATCAGCTGTCCCCGCTCGACGCTGTCGCCCTCCTCAAGCATGATGCGGCGGGCCGTGCCGGCGAACTCGGCCGTGACGACGCGCTCGGTGTGGAGCTGCGTCTGCGCCTCTTCGGTGACGCATTCCTCGAGGCGGCCGCGCCTGACGACGGCCGTGTCCACGGGCACGGGCCTCGTCTTGCCCCACAGGTAGATGCCCGCCACGAGCGCCACGATCACCAGCGGCCAGCCGAACTTCGCGATGGCCTTCTTCACGGGCTACTCCAGCGTCTTGAGTCGGCGCACGATGTCTATCTTGTGCACGCGGCGTCGGCAGACCCAGCGCGCGACGAGCTGAAAGACGAGGACGATGGCCACGACGGTGGCGTACATGTCCGGCTGCATGACGACAGGCAGCTTGTAGAGGTCGGTCTCGTAGAGCCGGGCCAGCCCGTGGCAGAGCAGGAAGCCGAGCGGCAGTCCCACGAACGTGCCGACGAGGCCGAGGGGCATTATATCGTTTGTGGCGACCTGCGCAATCGCTTCGTGCTCGTAGCCCAGGCTGCTCATGCAGGCCAGGTCCCGCTCCTGCTCGGCGATGTTCACCGAAGAGGAGTTGTAGATGACGGCGAAGGCGATGACGGCGGCGAAGGCGCCCATGATCAGCGTGCTCACGCGCGTCAACTCGCTCACGGTCTCTTCAAAGCCGCCCAGTATGGCTCCAGTGGCCGTGACGGCCTTCACGCCCGGCATGTCGTCCATGTCTCTGGTCAGTGCCGCGAGCGCCTCGGGCTCGGCCCGGATGAGTGCCCCGTTCACGGCGCCGGGCTCGCCGAGGAACTCCGCCAGGTAGTCGCGCGCGGCGAACACGGTGAGGCCGACGTACTGGTCCACCACGGCCCGCACCGTGGCGAAGCGCTCGTCCTTGTCCTTCAGATAGGGGTCAACGAGCACCCGGGAGCCGGCGGAGAGGCCGAGCGCCTTGGCGAGCCGCTCGGGGACGACCAGGCCGTCGGCCGGCATCCTCACGGGGCGGTGCTGGGTGTCATAGACGCGGTAGAGGCGGCTGTCGCGCGGCAGGCCGAGCACCAGCACCGTCTTGGTGCGCCACCCGTTGCGCAGCTCGGCGCCGAACTGAAGCACCCCCTCGGCCCGTTGCACGCCGTCCAGCGAGGCCACGTCGAAGACCGCCGCTCGGGAGCGCTCCGTTGCGAAGTCCACGTGCATGTCGGAGCGGTCAACCAGCTCGAACTGGAACCACATGATGTAGTCCATCCAATCGGTTACGGCCGTGCCGAGCACCAAGATGACGACGGCCACGGCCACGCCGGCGACCGTGGAAAAGGCCCTGTGCCTGGCCCGCAGGACGTTGCGGGCGTTGATGCGCCAGGGGAGGGGCAGGCGGTCCCACAGGAAGCTGAGCGCGCCCTCGTGGGCGGTGCGTCCGCCGCTCGGCGGCTGGGGCCGGATGGCCACGGCCGGCTCGACGCGCAGTATGCGGGCCGCCGACCGGGCGGCCCCCACCACGCACATCCCGGCGCTCAGCAGGAAGGCGTTCATCATGGTGGTCACACTGAACCGCGTCTCCAGCAGGGGGAAGCGGAAGAACAGGTTGTACATCTCCGTCCACTTCGCGCCCAGCATGTAGCCGAGCAGCGTCCCCGGGACGGCGCCGGCCACGGCCACCGCCACCGCGTAGGAGACGTAGTGGCCGACGATCCTCAGCCTGGGATATCCCAGTGCGCACAGCAGCCCGATCTGCGTGCGCTGCAGCTCTGTCATGCGCCTCAGCAGCACGTGGATCACCACGGCGGCCACGGCCAGGAAGACCAGCGGGGTCACCAACGCCGAGTTGCGCAGCCCCTTCAGCTCCTCCGAGAGGTAGTGGTTGGAGAGCTGCTCCCCGCGCCCGTACTTGTGGTAGACGCCGTAGCGGTCCAGGCGTTCCTTGATGGTGTCCAGCACGTCGTCCACGTTGGCGCCGGGGCGCAGGAGGCCGACCAGGTCGTTGAAGGCGTTCGTCATGTTGAAGGCGTCCTCGACGAACGATTCCCGGGCGAAGACGAGGGCGAACTCGCGGTCGTTGGGCACGAACTGCTGGGGCGAGCTGACGGCGTAGACGTACTCGGGGCTGCAGGCCGTGCCCACGATGCGCAGTTCCTCCTTGCGCTCGTTGATGGTGGCCTGGAAGGTGTCCCCGATGCGCAGGGCGTTGGCCTGGCAGAACCGGTCGTTGACGATGACCTCGGTGGCCGCCGCCCCCGGGAAGTAGGAGCCGGAGACCATGTGGATGTCGTTGATCAGGTCATCGCGGCGGTCCGGCATGGAGATGATGCGTCCCACCACGGCCCCCTCGTTGCCCTCTACTTCCAGGGGCACGTCCCTGACGATGCGGCCGCGTGCGCGCAGGACGCCGGGGATCGAGGTAACGTCGTGCAGGGCAGACTCGGGCGCCTTCTCCAGGTGAACGAAGAAGTCGGCGAAGCGGTAGCGCTCGTAGTAAGTGTCGCGCGACAGCAGCAGGCTGTGATAGGCGGAGCGCTGGCTGATGAAGACTACCATGCCGCAGGCGACGACGGCCGAGGCGGCGGCGAACTGGCCCGCCGAGTGGCGGATGTCGCGCAGCAGCTTCCTCAGCAGCATGCTGCCTACCATCGCAGGTCCTTCGGCTCCACCGGGCAGGGGTTGCTCTCGATGCTCTGGATGGCGCCGCTGCGCAGGCGCACCACGCGGTCGGCCATGCCGGCGATGGCCGCGTTGTGTGTGACGACCACTACGGTCCGGCCGCTCCTGTCGTGGACGTCCTTGAGGACCTCCAGCACCAGCTTGCCCGTCTCGTAGTCGAGCGCGCCGGTCGGCTCGTCGCCCAGGAGCACCTCGGGGTTCTTGCAGACGGCCCGCGCTATGGCTACGCGCTGCTGCTCGCCGCCCGAGAGCTGGGAGGGGAAGTGGTCGGCCCGGTCGGCCAGGCCCACCATGGCCAGCGTCTCGTCCACCAGCAGGGGATTGGCGCAGACCTGGGCCGCCAGGGCCACGTTCTCGCTGGCCGTCAGTGTGGGGATGAGGTTGAAGAACTGGAAGACGAATCCGACGTGCTCGCGGCGATAGGCCGTCAGCTCCCGTTCGCCGAACTCGGCAATGTCCGTCCCCCGCAGCCTGACGTGCCCCGAGGTCGGCGTGTCCATGCCGCCCACCAGGTTCAGCAGCGTGCTCTTGCCGCTGCCGCTCGGGCCGAGCAGCACGACGAACTCCCCGTCGTAGATCTCCAGGTCAACCCCGCGCAGGGCATGCACCGTCACCTCGCCCATCTGGTAGCTCTTGGTCAGGTCGGTGATGCTGTAGAGGACGCTGTCGCTCATGGGCCTGGCTCCGTGCCGGCGTCCAGGTCTTCCACGAGGCGGTCGGGGCGGCTGTAGACGTTCATCCGCCCCGCGCGGGCGAAGCCGACCAGCGTCAGGCCGTGCCGACGGGCCAGCGCCACCGCGTGCGCCGTGGCCGCTGAACGCGACACGGCCACCGGCATGCGCTGACGCAGCGCCTTGACGACCATCTCGGCGTTGAGCCGGCCCGTGGCGATGAGCGCGCCGCGCTGCGTGGCAGTGCCCCGCATAAGGGCGTCGCCGACGACCTTGTCAATGGCGTTGTGGCGGCCGACGTCCTCGAAGAAGTGCAGCACCCTGCGCCCATCGGTGAAGGCGGCCTGATGCGTGGCCCCCGTCCGGGCGAACACCGGCGCCATGCCGCGCAGCCGGCGGACGACGTCGAGCAGGTGCGTCGCCGAGATCCGAAAGCCGCCCGCCTCCTCCGGGGCGGCCGGCTCCGGCAGGGGCGGCCCGTAGACGCCGGCGCCGCACGTCGAGGAGATCTGCAGGCGCACGGCCCTGCGCAGGTCGGCCTCGGCGGCGGGCAGTGCCACGCTGACGCGGCCGGCCGCATAGTCTACTTCGACGCGTTCGACGTCGCTCCAGGTCGCGGCCAGACCCATATAGGATAGAAAGCCCGCTGCCAGCTCCCGCACGGCCAGGGGCAGGCAGGAGATGGTCACCAGGTGCACGCCGTTGACCCGGAGGGCGAACGGCTGCTCGACGACGAGCGTGTCCTCCGCGAGCGGCGCGCCTCCGATGCGCCGGACCGGGCAGCGCCGCACCGGGAGAGGCTCGACCTCGCCGAACGCCTCGCGGAGCAGCGCCAGGTCCTCCGGCGTGTCTACGTCGCGCAGGCCGGCCGCCTCGGCGCGATCCAGCGGAACTTCCTCGGCGCCCACCTCCGACAGGAGGGCCGCTGCGCTCAGGTCGTCGCTCGCCGCCAGACGGGAGTCCAGCGCCGGCAGCAGCTCTGCCCGGTAGACGCCGCAGAGCGGCTCGACGCCGCGCGGCGTCCGGGCGACCACGGCAGGGGCCCGGTTCTGTGCGGCGGCCCGAGTGATGCGCCGGATGACGTCGTCCGGCACGAGGGGCATGTCGCACCCGAGCACGAAGACGGCTTCGGCGTGTGTCCTCGCGAGGGCGGCGTGGATGCCCGCCAGGGGGCCGAGCCCGGGGAAGTGGTCCCTGTGGATGGGAGCGTCGAGGAGGTGGGTCAGGTACTCGGGCCGGTTCGAGACGACGGCCACGGAGGGGAAGAGGCGCCTGAGCCGCTCGACCATCTTGACGGCCAGGGGCGCACCGTCAACGCGGAGCATCTCTTTGGCGAATCCCAGCCGCTCGGACTCGCCACCGCACAGCAGGACGGCTTCTGTAGGCTCGGCGCCCATGGCTGCTCCCCGGACCGTTGCGGGCGTGCCGGGCCATTATAGCAGGCAGGGGGCCGGCTGGAAGGGGGCAGGGGCGAAGCGGCTATGGCGCAGCGCGCGCGACGCAGTTGCGGCCGTCGGCTTTGGCCTGGTAGAGGGCAGTGTCGGCCGCCCGCACCAGGTCGGCGGCGCTGGCGGCGGCCAGATCGGAAGATGCCGCTACGCCGATGCTCGCCGTCACGCTGACGGGGCCGCCCGTGGTGGCCACGCTGCGGTCCGAGACGGCGGTCCGCACGCGCTCGGCGATCTTGGCGGCGCTCTCCCCGTCGCAGCCCGGCAGGATCAGCAGGAACTCCTCGCCTCCGTAGCGCCCCAGGGTGTCATAGGGACGGACCGCCTGCTCCATGCGGCCGGCCAGCTCCGCGAGCACCGTGTCCCCGACCTGGTGACCGTGCGTGTCGTTCACCTGTTTGAACCGGTCCACGTCCAACATGGCCACGCCGATGCTGCTCTGCTCGCGCACGTGGCGGTTGAACTCGCGTTCGAGCGCCTCGAGGATGCCTTGGTGGTTCCACAGGCCGGTCAGGCCGTCGTGGGTGGCCATCTGCCGGAGGCGTTCCTGGGCGTCCAGCAGGTCCTGTTGCAGGTCCAGCACCCGCTGGCCCGCCCGGACGCGTACCTCTAACTCCTGGCGGTCGAAGGGCTTGATCACGTAGTCGTCGGCCCCGGCGCGGAGCCCCTCGACCAGGTCCTCCCGGCTGTCGCGGGCGCTGAGGATGATGATGTAGACCAGCGCCCCGCCTTCGGCGGACCGGATGCGGCGGCACAACTCCGGGCCGCTGACCTCCGGCAGCATCCAGTCGCAGATGGCCAGGCGCGCCTCGCCCTTGCGGAGGGCCTCTTCGGCCTCCCGCCCGCTGCGCACGCTGGCCACCTCGTAGCCCCATTTCTGGAGCGTCGCCTCGAGCAGTCGGCGGGTGACGGGATCGTCCTCGGCCACCAGGACCTTCATCGCTGCTGCACCCACTCCTCGGTCTTGATGACCTCGTTCAGCCGGGCCAGGCACTCGGCCAGCTCTGTGAGGGCTTC
>LJUE01000050.1 GCA_001303885.1 Planctomycetes bacterium SM23_32
CGCCCGGGCATGGCAGGACAACTCGGGCTGGGCCCGCGTCATCGTCGAATACCGGCAGGTGCAGGAGGAGCCGCACGGCGGACAGAGCGCCCAGCGCATCGTGGTCGAGCGCATCTCCGACGGCGCCGTCCAGCTCATCCAGGGGCCGGTGGAGCTCCAGGAGGGCGGGCCCTACCGTGCGTGCGTGTTCGCCCGCACGCCGCACGCGGTGCCCCTGCGCATCCAGGTCCGCCGGCCCGGGGCGCCGTACACGACCTACGCCGGCCGCACGTTCAGGCCCGGTCCGGAGTGGACGGCCTGCCAGTTCGCCTTCAGCTCGCCCGTCAGCGGCCCCGCCCTCTTCATGATCATGCCGGAGGACCATGGCATGGTGGACGTAGACGATGCGTCTCTGGAGCCGGCGCCGCCGGACTCCGACGTCCCGCCGAAGGAGGGCAACCTCTTGGTGACCGGCCGCATGGTGGGCGCCGTCGCCAACGGCTGGGCGCCCGGCCGCGACGAGCCGGACGAGCACCTCGATTCACCTCCGCCGTGGGACATGCAGGCCGCCTACCGCTACGTGCCGCCTTCCGCCGAGGAGCCCGACCCGCACGTCGTCATCCGGGGCGAGGACGCGGCGCAGGTCTCGCTCTACTCGCCCCCCGTCGTCGTGAACGCCGGCCGGACGCACACGCTGAGCCTGGACATGCGGGCCGAGCCCGGCGGCATCGAGGTATGGCTCACGGTGGAAGACAGCGAGCGCCGGAGCGGCATCCGCCGGGCGGTGACGGTCACCGACCGGTGGACGCGTTACACGGCCTCCGGCCAGCTGCCCCTTGCGGAGGGCAGCGCCTTCGCCGTCCGCATATGCCCGCTGGCCGAGGGCGACCTGCACGTCAGGAACGTGCAGCTCGTCGAGGGTGAGGGCCCCGTCGAGTTCGAGCCTGCCGTCCGCGTGGAGGTGGCCGTCATCCCCGAGGCGCCCAACGGACTGGTCTTCGACGGCGAGCCGGCGGCGCTCAGCCTCATCGGCGCGGGGGACGTCCCCGAGGGCGCCCGGGTGGAGTTGGCGGTGCACGACCTCTACGGGAACGTGCGCCGTCTGCCGAACCTCGCCCTGGCGGCGGGCAATCGCTTCGAAGAGCGCGTCAGCCTCGAAGCGGCGCCGGAAGGCGCGCGGGGGCTGTTCCGCGTCGAGGCGCGGGTGTTGGACGCAGCGGGACACGCCATCAGCAACGTCGGCCAGGGCCTGGTGGCGCGCGTGCCGCGCCCCCGCTACCCCGACCGCCTGCTGCCGGATTCCGCCTTCGGCGCCCACATCCCGCTCGACGCACCGTCCGCGCGGCTGGCCCGGAACCTGGGCATCAAGTGGTGCCGCATCCACGACGCCAGCTTCATCACCACCTGGGCGGCGGCCGAGCCGGAGCCCGGCCAGTGGCGCTTCTTCGACGACCGCGTGGAGCTGGTCCGATCGCACGGCATCATGGTGCTGGGCATGCTGGACTGCGCGCCGGCGTGGGCCTCGGACGCGCCGGACGACGTGCGCGGCTACTTCCGGCGCTACTACGTTCCCAACGACGTGGACGCGTGGGCCGACTACTGCCGCGCCGTGGTGGCCCATTACGCCGGGCTGGTTGACCACTGGGAGGTCTGGAACGAGCCGTGGGTCGGCAGCTTCTTCCGCAAGGTGGTGGACGGCGAGCAGGTGGGCGGCACGCCGGAGGATTACGTTCCGCTGCTGAGGGCCGCCTACACGGCCGCCAGGGAGGCCAACCCCGACGCCGTGGTGGTGGGCGTGGACACCTACTTCACCGAGTGGACGAAGGGCTGCCTGGAGGCCGGCGCCGGCGGCTGGTTCGACGTGTTCTCCTTCCACCAGTACACCGAGCGCATGCCGGGCACGCCGCACGGGCCGGTGGCCTCGATGGTGGGCGGCCACAGGGCCCTGCTGGCGGAGCACGGTCTGGGCGACGTGGAGGTCTGGCACACCGAGGGGGGCAACGCCGCGCCGGCCACCTTCTACCGCGGTCTCGACCCGCTGGTCACCTCCGATGGCACCCGCGAAGCCGTCTGGTACGCCCGCTACTTGCTGACCGCCCTCTCGCTGGACGTGCGCAAGTTCTTCCTGTATACGCTTCACGCCTACCCGCGCCTCGGCGCGCACGGCTTCACGCCGCTCGAGCCGGGCGGCTACCTGCAACCGTGGGCCATCGCCCAGGCCAACCTGGCCCACCTGATAGAGGGCACGCGGTTCAGGCGCCGGATCAGGACCGACGACGGGGTGGTGTGCCTCACATTCGAGGGGGACGGGCGGCAGGTGGCGGCGCTGTTCGCCGAAAGGGACGCGGTGCCGGCCGGCGAACTGACCGGCACGGCGGCAGTTGATCTCTGGGGCAACGCCACAACGCTACAGGAGATCGCTCGGGCCCCCGTCTACCTGACGGGCACCGCAGCAGCAACCGTGATGAGGGCGCTGGAGGAGCCGCAGGCCCATCGCGCAGGACGCCCGCCTGAGGCGCGCAAGCCCTACGGACTCGCCCGTGTTCCGTCGCCCGCTTTCTGAAGCCGCCGCCACCTGTCGCGCAACGTCACCGTGCGGTTGAACACCAGCATCTCGTCCGAGGACGCGGCGTCCACGCAGAAGTAGCCCTTGCGCTCGAACTGATAGCGGGCGCCCGGCTCGGCGCCGGCCAGCGACGGCTCGACGCGGCAACCCGACAGGACCTCCAGCGAGTGGGGATTGAGCCGGTTTTGGAGATCGGCCCCCGCCCCTTGCTCCTGCTCTTGCTCCTGCTCGTCCCGCCACAAAGCCGGCGGGCAAGCCTCGTCCTGCTCGTCGGGGACCAGGTGGCCGTAGAGCCGCACTTGGGCTGGCAGCGCGTGCGCGGCTGAGACCCAGTGCAGCGTGGCCTTTACCTTGCGGCCGTCGGGCGCGTCGCCGCCGCGCGTGGCCGGATCGTAGGTGCAGCGCAGCTCCAGCAGTTCGCCGTGTTCGTCCCTGACCGCCTCCTGGCAGGTGATGAAGTAGGCGTAGCGCAGCCGCACCTCGCGGCCGGGGGCCAGCCGGTAGAACTTCCTGACGGGCTCTTCCATGAAGTCTTCGCGCTCGATGTAAAGCTCCCGCGAGAACGGCACCATGCGCGTGCCGGCGCTCGGGTCCTCGGGGTTGTTGACGGCCTCCATCTGCTCGACCCGGCCCTCGGGGTAGTTGGCCAGGACCACCTTGAGCGGGTCCAGGACGGCCATGACGCGGGGCGAGCGCCTGTTGAGGTCCTCGCGCAGGCAGTGCTCCAGCAGGGCCACGTCCACCACGCTGGCCGTCTTGGCGACGCCCACCCGGTCAATGAAGTCGCGGATGGCCTCCGCGGTGTAGCCCCGCCGCCGCATGCCGCGCAGCGTGGGCAGGCGGGGGTCGTCCCAGCCGCTCACCAGCCCCTCACCCACCAGCACCCGCAGGTGGCGCGTGCCCATGATCGTGTTGGTCATCTCGAGCCGGGCGAACTCGATCTGCTGGGGATGGTGAATGCCGAGCCGGTCCAGGAACCAGTCGTAGAGGGGCCGGTGGTTCTCGAACTCGATGGAGCAGAGCGAGTGCGTGATGCCCTCGATGGAGTCCTCCAGCCCGTGCGCCCAGTCGTAGGTCGGATAGATGCACCAGTCGTCGCCGGTGCGGTGGTGGGTAGCGTACATGATGCGGTACATGACGGGGTCGCGCATGTTCAGGTTGGGGTGGGCCATGTCAATCCTGGCGCGCAGCGTGCGGCTGCCCTCGGCGAACTCTCCGGCCCGCATGCCCTCCAGCAGCCCCAGGTTCTCCTCGACGCTACGGTCGCGGTAGGGGCTGTCCCTGCCCGGCTGCGTCGGCGTGCCCCTGTGCTCCCGCACTTCGTCGGCGCTCAGGTCGCAGACGTAGGCGTCGCCCTGCTCGACAAGCTGGACGGCGTAGGCGTACATCTGCGCGAAGTAGTCCGACGCATAATAGAGCCGGTCGCCCCAGTCGAACCCGAGCCAGCGGATGTCTTCCTGGATGGCCTCGACGTAGCGGGCCTCCTCGCGGGTGGGGTTGGTGTCGTCCATGCGCAGGTTGCAGAGGCCGCCGAACTCCTCGGCGATGCCGAAGTTGATGCAGATGGCCTTGGCGTGGCCGATGTGGAGGTAGCCATTGGGCTCGGGCGGGAAGCGGGTGTGCACGCGTCCGTCGTACTTGCCGCTGTGCACGTCCTCGGCGACGATGTCGCGGATGAAGTCCGTGCGCCGCTCCTCGGCGTCGGTGTCTGTACGCTCGTTCATGGGGCTCTCCGGGATGGCCGGCTCGCGGCAACTGCCTGGCGGCGGGGGCGCCACAGGCGGGCAATGCTAAGCGCCGGCGGACGCTAAGTCAAAGGCGCGCCTTTGACCACCCGTCCGGCGTCTGGGAAAATGGGGACAGTTACCTATTTCCGTTCATCAGCAGCGCGCAAACGTCGTGAGCACGGCGGCGCACGGAAACAGGTAAGTGTCCCTATCATCCGGTGGTAGAGCTCCGTGGCAGCGGCCCCCAGACGAGTGCGCGTGCGCGTGGCCCCTTCCCCCACCGGCCCCCCACACGTCGGCACGGCCTACGTCGGGCTGTTCGACTACGTGTTCGCCCGGCAGACGGGCGGCGACTTCGTGCTGCGCATCGAGGACACGGACCGCGAGCGCTCGACCCGCCAGAGCGAGAGCGACATCATCGCGGCGTTCCGCTGGCTGGGGCTGGCGTGGGACGAGGGGCCCGACGTGGGCGGCCCGTTCGGCCCCTATCGCCAGAGCGAGAGGTCCCACATCTACCGGCAGCACGCCGAGGCCCTGCTGCAATCGGGGGCGGCGTATCGGTGCTTCTGCACGCCCCAGGAGCTGGCGGCGCGGCGCCAGGCCCGGCGCTCCCAGGGGGGCCAGGCCGGCTACGACCGGCTCTGCCGCGGGCTGAGCGAGCAGGAGGCCCGCCAGAGGCTGGAGGCCGGCGCGCCGCACGTCGTGCGCCTGAGGGTGCCCCTGGAAGGCGAGACCGCCTTCGACGACCTGGTACGCGGCGCCGTGTCCGTTCACAACGCGCAGATAGACGACCAGGTCCTGCTCAAGAGCGACGGCTACCCCACCTACCACCTGGCCAACGTCGTGGACGACCACCTGATGGAGATAACCCACGTCGTCCGCGCGGAGGAGTGGATCAGCTCGACGCCGAAGCACATCCTGCTCTACAAGGCGTTCGGATGGGCGCCGCCGGTCTTCATCCACATGCCGCTCTTGCGCAACAAGGACCGCTCGAAGATCAGCAAGCGCCGGGACCCCACGTCCCTCCTGTGGTATCGCGAGCAGGGCTACCTGCCGGAGGCGCTGCTGAATTTCCTCGCACTGATGGGCTGGTCGCTCGGCGAGGAGCGGGAGGTCTTCAGCCTGGAAGAGATGATCGAGAGCTTCTCCTGGGAGCGCGTCAAGACCGGCGGGCCGGTCTTCGACCTCCAGAAGCTGGACTGGCTCAACGGCGAGTACATCCGCGCCATGTCCGCCGAGGAGCTGCTGGAGCGCATCATCGCGGAGCCCTACACGCGCCGGCTCGACGAGCCGGCCGACGGGATGCTGGCCATCACTGCGCTGGTCCAGGAGCGGATGAAGCGGCTGGCGGAGTTCGACGAGCTGACGGGGTTCTTCTTCGAGCGCAAGCCCTACGACCCGGCCGACCTGGTTCCCAGCAAGCAGGACGGCGACTTCGTGCGCCAGGCGCTCGCGGCGGGCCGGGGGGTGCTGGAGGGCCTCGACGCCTGGTCGGCCGAGGCGCTCGATGCCGTCGTGCGCGGTCTGGCCGAGACGCGCGGCTGGAAGCGCGGAGCGCTCTACATGGTGCTGCGCGTGGCTGTCACCTGCCGCAGGGTGAGCACGCCGCTGTTCGAGACCATGGAAGTGCTCGGCAAGGACGAGTGCATGGCGAGGCTGGCCGCGGCGGACGCGGCCGCCGCCGACCTGCCCTGAGCGCCGCCCCCCGGCCGGCTCCGCCGCAACCGCCCCAAAGCCGGCCCGGCATTCTGGACCAGCCCTGGCGCCCCGACCGCGGGGCCGCCCTGGCTAACCTGTTCCTTCCGAAGACGTTACGCGTGCCTCAGGGCCGGCGTTTGCACGCCGCCGACGCCAGGTTTTGACTTCGCCGACGGCGCTTCGCTACCATCGAATGGACCTCCAGGGGGAGCGTACGTCCCGCTCCCGTTCTGCGAGACCACGCATGGCGCCCAGAAAGCTGTCGGTGCTGAAGTCGCTGCTGACGAATGTCTGGCTGGTCGTGTGCGTGCTGGCGTCCGGCTCGTGCCTGGTGCTGGCGCTTCAGCTCCTTCTGAGGGCGCCGCCGCTGGACACCAGCGTGCTGAAGATAAGGCTGGCCCTCGGCGTGCCGGCCAGCTTCGGGGCGCTGGCGGGGCTCTACGGCGCGGTGGTTACGGTCGTGCTGGCCTTCAAGAACGCCAGGCTGCGGCGCCTGCGCGGCAGCGTCCGCGAGCTGCAGCGGCGCGCCGACGAGCTGGAGTCACTGCACCTGGCGCAGCGGGCGCGGCTCGACGAACTGTCCACCCTTCGCGAGGTGGCCACCATTGTCAACCAGGAAAGCGACTTCGGCATCATCGCCGAGAAAGTCCTCGACCTCATTCACGGCCTGCTCGAGCCGCTCGAGGTCACCATCTTCCTGTGCGAGGAAGACAAGCCCAAGATGAAGGCCTTCGCCCAGCACGTGGGCGGCAAGGTCGTGACCGGCCGCAAGATACTCACGCGCAGCATCCCCGACTTCACGCTTTCGGACTTCGAGAGCCACAGCATCATCTGCCGCGTGCACGGCCAGGAGCTGCACGCCATCGTGCCCCTGAAGGTCGCCGACGAGGTCCACGGCGTGCTGCTGCTGATCTTCTCGACCGACGCGCGGCCGGCCGACGTCCAGGTGGCCGAGTTCAACCAGACCCGCCGGCGCGTGCTGCTTCAGGTCAGCCACCACATCAGCCTCGCCGTGAAGACCAAACACCTTCACACCAGGGCCGTTGTGGACGGGCTGACGCGGCTCTACTCGCGCAGCCACTTCAGTGCCCAGTTGCAGGCCAGCGTGGAGCTGGCCCTTCGCACGCGAGACACCTTCTCGCTGATACTGATAGACATTGACCACTTCAAGAAGGTCAACGACACGCACGGACACGCCACAGGCGACGTGATCCTGACCCGCGTGGCCAAGCGCATCCAGAGCTCGCTGCGCAAATACGACACGGCCTACCGCTACGGGGGCGAGGAGCTGGCCGCGCTGCTGCCGCGCACGCGCATGAAACAGGCCGCGACCACGGCCGAGCGCCTGCGCTCGGCGATCGAGGAGCAGAAGTTCCGCGGCGCCGACGGCAAGCTGGTTCGCGTCACGGTGAGCCTGGGCGTGGCGCAGTTCGAGCCGACCGACGACGCCGACTCGCTGTTCAACCGGGCTGACCGGCGCCTCTACCGCGCCAAGGAGCTGGGCCGCAACCGCGTGGTGCCCGCCGCCGCCTGACCCGGCGCCCATCCGCCCTGCGGCACACGTCCCCGCCGCCCCTGCCAAAGGACACAGCGCGGCGCTATAATCGCACCCCTGCGTCTCCTCCCATGGGGAGCTCCCCATGCGCGACATCCGCATCGGCGCCGCGCAGTTCGAGGCCCGCGACGCCGACAAGGACTACAACCTGGGCCGCATCCGCGAGCTGGCCGCCCGCGCTGCCCGGCAGGGCGCCGAACTGGTCAGCTTCCACGAGTGCTGCATCTGCGGCTACACGTTCCTGGAGAACCTGTGCCGCGGCGAACTGGAGGAGCTGGCCGAGCCCGTGCCCCGGGGGCCCTCCACGCAGGCGCTCGTCGAACTCGCCCGCGAGCTGGGCGTGGCCCTCGGCGCCGGATTGCTGGAGCTGGGCGAGGACGGCCGCCTCTACAACACCTACGCCGTCGTCTCCCCCGGAGGCTTCGTCGCCGGGCACAGCAAGCTCCACCCCTTCATCAGCGACCACCTCTCGCCGGGCGCCGGCTACACCGTCTTCGAGCTGCTCGGCTGCACGTTCGGCGTGCTCATCTGCTACGACAACAACCTGATCGAGAACGTGCGGGTGACGACGCTGCTGGGCGCCGACATCGTGCTGATGCCGCACGTGACCGGCGGGCTCCCCTCTCCCATGCCGGGGCGGGGCAGGATCCCGCTTGAGGTGTGGGAGAACCGCGAGCGCGACCCGGTGCGCTGCCGCATGGAGTTCACGGGCCCCAAGGGGCGGGGCTGGCTGATGCACTGGCTGCCCGCGCGCGCCTATGACAACGGCGTCTATGCCGTGTTCAGCAACCCCGTGGGCGTGGACGCCGACACTGTGAAGCCGGGCAACGCCATGATCGTGGACCCGTTCGGCGAGGTGCTGGTGGAGTCGCACGCGCTCGGGGACGACGTGGTGGTGGGGCTGCTGACGCCAGAGAAGATCGAGCAGTCGGGCGGGCGGCGCTACATACGCGCGCGGCGGCCGGAACTCTACGGGAGGCTGGTCGAGCCGGTCTCGGAAGCCGACAGGGAAGGCGCCAGCTCCGCCCACGCCGACGTCTGGTGGAAGAAGCACCGCGACACGCAGTAGCCAACCACAGCGACACAGGGAACACGACGAAAGAAAGGTGCGAGGATTGACAGGATAGACAGGATAGGAGACTGACGACGTGCTGCGGTTCCCCCTATCGTGTCCATCCTCGTCATGCTGCTGTCCTTCGTCGTGGCGTCGTGGTTGGCCTTGGCGGTCATAGGAGCGCGGTGGTCTCTTCCAGGCCGAACATGACGTTCATGTCCTGCACGGCCTGCGAGGATGCCCCCTTCATCAGGTTGTCTATCGCCGAGGTGGCGATGACCCGCCGCCCGCGCGCCGTCACGGCCACGTCGCAGTAGTTGGCAAACGCCACGTCCTTGGTGCGCGGCTGCTCGCCCGGCGCCATCACCCGCACGAACGGCTCGTCGGCATAGAACTCCTCGTAGAGCGCCTGAAGCTCCGCCCCGGCCGCCTCGCGCGTGAGGCGGCCGTAGACACTGCACTGGATGCCCCGGTCCATCGGCACAAGGTGCGGCACGAACGTCACGTCCACCTGGCCAGCGCCCTCGGGACAGAGCGCCGCCAGGGCCTGCTCCATCTCCGGCTCGTGGCGGTGGCCGGCCACGCTGTAGGCACGCACGTCCTCGTTGCACTCGCAGAACATGGAGCCCTCGTTCGGCTTGTTGCCCCGCCCGCTCACGCCGCTCTTGGCGTCCACCACGACGTCGCCGAGCCCTACCAGTCCGTTCCGCACCAGCGGTGCCAGGGCCAGCACGGCGGCCGTCGGGTAGCATCCGGCCACGGCCACCAGGTCGGCCTCCGCGATCGCGTCCCGCCACAGCTCAGTCACGCCGTAGGCGGCCCGCCCGAAGTTGCCGGGGTCGCCGTGCTCGCCGTACCATGCCTCGTAGACGGACAGGTCGGTGAGCCGGTAATCGGCGCTGAAGTCAATGCAGCGCACGCCGGCCGACAGGTACTCGGGCACGTACTGGTGGCTCACGCCGTGGGGCAGCGTGAAGAACGCCAGGTCCGGCTTCTCGGACGCGTCGTCCGGATGCAGGCCGAGCACGGGCAGATCGCAGACGCCGCGCAGGGAGCTGAAGATGGCCGACAGGGGCGGGTTGCCCTCGCGCCGGCCGCCCAGGTGGACGATCTCCGCCTCCGGATGCCGCGCCAGTATTCTGATCAGCTCGCGGCTCGTGTAAGCCGTCGCACCGACCACGCTTATCTTCATCGCTCGCCTCTCAGCACCTGAGCCACGAAGCCCGAAAGAGGAAGGGCGAAACAGGGAGACACAAGATGAAGCGACAGCCCTGACCCGTCAGCGCCCCATCCTGTCTG
>LJUE01000051.1 GCA_001303885.1 Planctomycetes bacterium SM23_32
GGCCGAGCAGGCATTCCTGGCCGTGCAGGAGGAGGTCCGGGTGGGCCGCAGCGAGCGGTGGCTCGCCGCGCGGCTGGAGTTCGAGATGCGCGCCCGCGGGGCCGAGGCCGCCTCGTTCGAGCCGATCTGTGCGGCGGACGCCCATGCCAGCATGCCCCACGCCGTCTCCGGCGAGGCCGAGATCGGCTCCGACAGCGCCGTGCTCTTCGACTGGGGAGCGCGCCTGGAGGGCTACTGCTCCGACTTGACACGGATGGTGTGCGCCGGTAGAATCGCCCCGCAGTTGGAGGCCTGCGTGGACGTGGTCCTGGCGGCCCAGGAGGCCGTTCTCGAGCGTCTCAGGCCCGGAGCCCGCTGCGGGGACGCTGACGCAGCAGGGCGGGCCGTAATCGCCCGCAGCGGCTTCGGGGGCCAGTTCGGACACGGCATGGGCCACGGCGTGGGCCTGGCCGTGCACGAGGGGCCGCGCCTCGGGCCGCGGGCCGACACGGTGCTGCTGCCCGGCATGGTGGTGACGGTCGAGCCCGGCGTTTACGTGCGGGGCGAGGCGGGGGTCAGGATCGAGGAGATGGCCCTGATCACCGACCAGGGCCACGAGGTGCTGACCGCGCTGCCCCGCAGGCCCGGCGAGCTGACGGGCCGGCGGACCTGAACCGGCGCCGGGGACCCACAGGGGGGAAAGCGCTCATGGACGCGGTCGAAAGGGTCCGCCAGTTGCTCGACATCATGGCGGACCATGACCTAGCCGAGCTCGAGGTGGAAGAGCCCGACCTGAAGGTCAAGATAAGGAAGAACCTGTCCAACCAGTACCTGGCGCCCGGGCTGAACCTGGCACAGCTTCAGGCCGCCGCCGGGCAGGCCTATCAAACCGCGCTCCAGTTGCCCGCCGAGCAGAACGAGGAGGCAGGCGAACCCTCCAAGGAAGACGACCTCGCCGAGATCACCTCGCCCATGGTGGGCACCTTCTACCGCTCTCCCCGCCCCGGGGCCGACGCCTACGTCAGCATCGGATCCCAGGTCGAGCCCGACACCGTTATCTGCATCATCGAAGCGATGAAGGTGATGAACGAGATAAAGGCCGAGGCCCACGGCAAGGTGGTGGAGATACTCGTCCAGGACTCGGAGCCGGTCGAGTTCGGCCAGGTGCTCTTCCTGCTGGAGCCTCCCGGCGACTGACGCCCCCGGGGCAGCCCGCAACGCGGGCAAGACAGGGGCAGGCCCTCTCGATGGCGTAAGAGGCATGTTCACCAGGGTACTTATAGCCAACCGCGGCGAGGTGGCGCTGCGCGTCCTGCGCGCCTGCAAGGAGCTCGGCATCGAAACGGTCGCCGTCTACTCGCGCGCCGACGCCGGCTCGAAGTACCTGGACCTGGCCGACGAGGCCGTCTGCATCGGCGCCCCCCCGCCCTCCGACAGCTACCTGAACATCCCCAACATCATCAGCGCCGCCGAGATCACCAACGTTGACGCCATACATCCGGGCTACGGCTTCCTGGCCGAGAACGACAACTTCGCCGAGATCTGCGAGGAGTCCAATATCGTCTTCATCGGCCCCCGCTCCGACGTCATGCGTCGGGTCGGCAACAAGACCGAGGCCCGCCGGATCGCCCAGGACAGCAAGGTGCCCATCATCCCCGGCAGCTCCGGCACGGTCGAGGACGACGAGGAGGCCCTGGCCCTCGCCCACCAGCTCGGCTACCCCGTCATGATCAAGGCCGCCGCCGGCGGCGGCGGGCGCGGCATGCGCATCGCTCACAATGACATAAGCCTCAAGAACATGCTCGCCCTGGCCCGCAGCGAGGCCGGCACAGCCTTCAAGGACTCGGCCGTCTACGTGGAAAAGGTGCTCGAACGCGCCCGCCACGTCGAGGTGCAGATCCTGGCCGACCAGCACGGCAACATCATCCACCTGGGCGAACGGGACTGCTCGATCCAGCGCCGCTTCCAGAAGCTCATCGAGGAGACGCCGAGCCCCGGCATAGACGGCGACCTGCGCGAGAAGATCACGCGCGCCGCCGTGCGCATCGCCCGCGCCGTCGGCTACACGAACGCGGGCACCGTCGAGTTCCTGGTGGACGAGGGCGGGCAGTTCCACTTCATCGAGATGAACGCCCGGCTCCAGGTGGAGCACCCCGTCACCGAAGAGGTCACCGGCGTGGACATCGTCAAGGAGCAGCTCCGCGTGGCCGCCGGCGAGGAGCTGCCCCTTCAGCAGAAGAGGCTCGAGTTCAAGGGGGTGGCCGTCGAGTGCCGCGTGAACGCTGAGAACCCGGCCGACGCGTTCCGCACCTCGCCGGGCAAGATCGGCGAGTTCGTGCCCCCCGGCGGCCCCGGGGTGCGGCTGGACACCCACTGCCACAGCGGCTACGAGGTCAAGCCGTTCTACGACTCGATGATCGCCAAGCTCATCGTGCACCAGCCGACCCGCGACGAGGCGCTCGCCTGCCTGCGGCGTGCCCTCAGCGAGTTCGTCGTCGAGGGCATACACACCACCATCCCCTTCTGCCAGGACCTCATCCGGCACGGAGGCTACGTCACCGGCAACTTCAACATCCATTTCGTGGATGAGTTCCTGGAGTCCAGCCGGCGGCCGGCCTGAACCGGGGCGCCTCGCCGGGGCTCCCGGGCACGCGATAGCCATGGACCGGACACTCCCCCCGCCGCTGCCGCACGAGTTGCCCCCTGACAGGCTCGTGGGCATCACCACGACCGTGCCCGTCGAGGTCGTCTTCGCGGCGGGCCTGCTGCCGGTCGACCTGAACAACCTCTTCGTAACGGCCGACCACCCCGAGGCGCTGGCCGACCGGGCCGAGCGCTCCGGCTTCCCGCGCACCTGCTGCTGCTGGACCAAGGGCATCTACGGGGCTGTGCACCGGTTCGGCATCGCCACCGTGCTCGGCGTCACGCGCGGCGACTGCTCCAACGCCGAGGCGCTCCTCGAAGTGCTCCGGCACGAGGGGCTCCGCTGCCTCACCTTCGACTACCCCTCCCGCCCCGACCCCGACGGGATGGCGCGCAGCATCCGGGGGCTGGCGGAGGCGCTCGGCACCGACCTCGATGAAGCCGAACGGTGGTGGGAACGCCTGGCCCCCGCCCGCGCCGCCGCCGCCCGCATAGACGGCCTCACCTGGCGCGACGGCAAGGTGCACGGCATCGAGAACCACCTGTGGCTGGTGAGCGCCAGCGACTTCTGCGCCGACCCCGACCGCTACCGTGCCGGGGCCGCGTCGTTCGTCCGGGAAGCCGAGGCGCGCCCGGCCGCCCCGCCGGACGTGCGCCTCGGTCTCTGCGGCATCCCCCCCATCGTGCCGGGCCTCTACGACTTCCTGGAGGGGCTGGGCGCGCGCGTCGTCTTCAACGAGACGCAGCGGCAGTTCGCCATGCTCGAGCCGGCCGGCAGCCTGGCCGAGCAGTACGCGCGCTACACCTACCCGTACGGCGTGTTCGGGCGCATCGAGGACATCGCCGCCGAGTGCGAGCGGCGGCGCCTGGACGGGCTGATCCACTACGTGCAGAGCTTCTGCCACCGGCGCATCGAGGACCGCATCCTGCGCGACCGGCTGGGGGTGCCGATCCTGACGCTGGAGGCCGACCGTCCGGAGCCGCTCTCAGGGCAGCTCAGGACGCGGCTGGAAGCCTTCGTCGAGATGCTCGCCGCCGGCACCGCCGACTGAGTTCACCGCCGAGAACGCGGAGGCCGCAAAGGACGGGGACAATCACAGGCAAGGGGCGTAGCTTTGGCTCTTGGCACCGGCGCTCGCAAGCCACCTGCCCGGGCGAGTGGCGTGTAGGGGTCAACGCAGGCGTGGAACGCGCTGCAGAGGCGTACTTCGGAGCCCGCCTCGGTTCACTGCTCCGTGGAGCCTTGCTCTGGCTGCATGACCACTCTGAAGCCTGCGGCGCGGAAGCGGTCCCACTGTCCGCCCGCGACCACCAGCGTGGGCGGCAGGCTATCCCTGACCCATGCCGGCTCAAACCAGTAGGTAGTCCACAGCCACCCGTCGTAGGAGCCGCCGAATTCGCAGCACCTCACGACCCGCGGGGCGGACCCCTCCTGTCCCCCGGGCACCTCGGGACCGGCGGGGTTGTCCACGGGCGAGACGGCGTAATACCCCTTCGAGTAGGCATCACTGCACCACTGGTCCGGGCGGCTCGCCATGTCAGCGACCCCTTCGGGGGTGTCCGCTGCGGGAAAGGAGCCAACGTTCGGCGTCCCCGGTGCGGCCCAGCGCCCGCCGAACTCCTGGGCCCAGCCCGGCCGGTGCCCCACGCCTCCTGGAACGGGCTCGTACCAGCCCCATGGGTACTTCCGGCCCTCCTGCCCACGCGCCGCGTATTCCCATTCGGCCTCTGTGGGTAGGCGGTACTTCCGGCCGGTCCGCTCTGAGAGCCACTGGCAGTACGCTCTGGCGCCAAACCAGGTAACCTGATTCACGGCGCAGTACCGCTGGCGTCCCCAAGGAACGTATTCTCCTGTAGCTTCGTCCCGCCTGATGGCGCTCGCCTCGTCGGCGAGCATGAGATCAGCAGATGCCTTAGCCGCTGGTCCAGCGTCGTGACTGCCCGCGGCGATTTGCTGCCCTATAACGAGTTGACCCTCCAGGAAACGCCGGTGCTCCAGGTTCCCCTGGTCATTCAAGAACTTGCAGAACTCGTGCGCCGTGACCGGATACTTGCCGATGTAGAAGTCGTCAACCCAAACCTGATGCTCAGGCCAGACGCGCCGTACGTTGAAACGGGCCCAACGCGGCACGCCCATGAGGGAACGGCCGTCACGCGGCACGCCCATGAGGAAACTGCCGCCCTTGATGAGCACCATCTTGCCCAGGTCAGCCGGGGCGGCCTTCCGGCCATAGAGGGGGTCCGGTCCATCGTCCACGGTCAGCGCCCAGGAGACCGACGCGACAGGCACTCCGTCGTCCTCGAAGGTGCAGGTGATCCTGTACGCCCCGCCTCGGCGCGGCTTGAAGGAGTACGTGCTCTGGGCCTCCTGGCCATCGGCCGACACCGGCTGCTGCTTCGTACGCTTGACGGGCCCTTCGACCGTCCACGTGGCCGTCTCCGGCAGCTGCTCTGCCCCGGTCAGTTCGGCCCGGAAGAGCTGCTCAAAGTGATCCGGTACAACCCACTCCTCGAACGCCGGGAACCCGCGCCGGACGGCGAACCCGGCGGGCCCGGCTTCGCCGCCGTGAGCCGTTGGAAGGAGAAGCAAGACGCTCCCCGCGCACAAGGTCAGCAGGATAGCCGCCGCGACCGCACCCAAGCCGGATCCGCTACGGGAAGGCCTTGTCCGCTTCGCGGGCGTCGTGGGCTCGACCGCACGATGCGCCTTCTTCTCCGGCATGGTTCTCCCCCCGCTCAGTCGGATATCCGGAGCCCCGTCATTATACCGCAGGAGGCCCTTCGCCGGGCCGTGCTTCGCCGTCCTCGTGCCCCTGCTGGACGGACGGCGCGCAAGCTCCGTGCTCTTCGTGGTTCCCCTCGCCTCAGGCGCCCTGTAGAGGCTCGATCTGGGCCACCTCGTCGTCGCGCCAACCCAGCAGCGCCAGCTTCTCGCGCACGTAGTAGACGTAGTTCTCATACGGCACGTCGTCCGGGATGCGGTGGTCGCCGTGTGGGATGAAGCCCCCGTCCTCCACCACCGGCGCGACGCGCCGCAGCTCGGCCAGTATCTCCTCCCGGCCGAAGGCGAGCTGGTGCTTGGCCACCCCGCCCCGCAAGAGGATGTCGTGCCCCCACCTCTCGCGGTACTTCACCGGGTCCGAGCCGGGGTGCACCTCGAGCGGGAACATGCAGTTGAGCCCGCACTCCAGCCAGACGGGCACCAGCGGCGTCACGTCGCCGTCGCAATCGGTCCAGATCACGTCGCAGCCGTGCTGGCGCAGCAGCGTGCAGACGCGTTTCAGGTGCGGCCCGACGATGGCGCGGAACATGGCCGGGCTGATCATCGGCCCGGAGCGGAAGCAGATGTCCTCCCAGCCCCCCGCGAAGTCCACCTGGACGTGGCGAAGCGCTTCCTCGATCTGGCGGTAGTAGATCTGGCCGACCGTCGCCACGATCTCCTCGATCAGCTCCCGGTCGTCGTAGACCATCAGGGAGATGTTCTCGAAGCCGATCCAGTTGCGCGGGGTGCCGAAGTAGGAGCCGAGCCCGATGCCGACCGGCAGGTTGCTGCGCAGCCACCGCCGCCCCAGCTCCTCATAATCCGTCTGGAAGCGGCGCGGATCCTCCGGATCGAGTCGCTCGCGGAAGCGCTCCCAGTCCCCGCGGCCCTCGATGGGGAACTTCACGTAGTGGGGGATGGTCTTGGTGCCGGCGACCTGCACCTCCTGGACGGTGCCGTCGGGGAGCCGCTCGCGGCGCACGCCGTCCTTCTCCTCGACGACCTCCCAGTCGCCGGCGAACGGCGGCACGGGGCCGTCCACGAAGGGCACCCAGTGCGCCGGGTCCACGCCGAAGTAGGCCTCCACGGACGGGATGTCGTTGTACTGGGCGGGCAGGCCCTCGGCGTGCCAGCGCTCGATGGTCTCATCGAGGTAGCCGAACTCCCAGTGGGGCACGCGGTCAACCGTCTGGAAGTGCATGACGCGGCGGAAGCGTTCGCGGTGGGTCAGCTCGCCCACGTCGGCGCGGATGATGCTCTCGCTCATGGGGCGCTCCTGCAAGCGGTGACGGCGCGCCTTTATACACGACGGCCGGAGCGATGCAAAGCGCCTCGTGGGACGATGCGCCGGCGCCGCCCTGCCTTTGACGCCGGCCGCGCGGCCCCGTAGGATGGCTGCGGTGGGGGGGGTTCGAGCAGGGCCCCGGGGGCGTCGTGCGTCTCCAGAGGAGACGACCGTCGCATCGCATGTACTCGCACGCAAAGGAACTGGGACGATGATGAAGACAGCAGGGACCGTCGGGCTCCTCGCGCTGTTCTGCGCGGGGACGGCCTTTGTGCTGCCGGCCTGCGGACAGGAGGCCGGGGCGCCCGAGGGCCCCGGCCGCGCTGAGGCCGTCCTGCGGCGCCTGGCCACGTGCTACCGGGACGCACAGAGCTACCGGGGCAGGTTCACGCTGGCCACACGCATCACCACGACCCAGGCAGAGCAGGAGTTGGAGATCGTCCTGGAGCTGGCCTGGCAGCGCCCCAACAAGCTGAGCGCGCAGGTCCAGGCCGGCGTCATGCCGCTGGAAGTGCGCTGCGACGGGCAGGCCTACTTCGTCTACGTCGAGGTCACCAACAAGTTCCTGGAGCGCCCCGCGCCAGAGAGCCTGGCGGACGTGTTCGAGCTGGAGCCGCTGAATTCCCTGCTTGCGGGGGGCCTCGGCCCCATGGTGGTCGGGCTGTTCGGGCAGGACCCCTATGCCGCCCTGACCGAGGGGGTCGAGCGCATGGAGCCGGTCGGCGCCGAGCAGGTCGCCGGGACGCCGGCCGAGCACGTCAGGCTCCACGCCGCGCGGACGCGCATGGACCTCTGGGTGGACGAGGCCGGCAGGCTCCTTCAGGCGCGGCTGGACCCCTGGCAGGCCATCGCCCGGGCCAAGGCGGCCAACCCGGAGCTCCAGGAGGTGACCATTGAGCTGGTCCACGAGCCGGGCACGACCGACGAGGCGTTCCCCGCGGAGACCTTTGCCTTTCGCCCTCCCGAAGACGCCGAGCGGGCCGACGACTTCCAGGACCTGATGGCCGTGGAGCTGGCGGGCAAGCTGGCGCCGGACTTCACGCTGGAGGGACTGGCGGAGGGGACGGTCTGGCGGCTTTCGGAGCACAGGGGCAAGGTGGTCCTGCTGGACTTCTGGGCCACGTGGTGCGGGCCGTGCCGTGCTGAGCTGCCCGAGCTACAGAAGGTCTACGAGGGCCTCGCGGACGAGGCGTTCCTGATGCTGGCGGTCAACGTGGGCGACCAGCGGGCGGCGGCGGCTTCGTTCGTGGAGCAGGAGGGCCTGACGATGCCCGTGGCCCTGGACAGCGACGGCCTGGTGGCCGCCCGCTACGGGGCCAGCGCCATACCGCATACAGTGATCATCGGCAGGGACGGCGTGGTGGCGGAGGTCCACTCGGGCTACAGGCCCGGGGTGGGGCAGGCGATCCGACGCGAGATTGACGCGCTGCTGAAGGCCGAGTAGCGCCGCGCGGGCGGGGCCTACGGCGCGCGCCGAGAGCCGGCCGCGGCCATGATCTGGGCGGCCTCGGCGCGGCTGACGCGCCTCTCCAGGGCGCTGACCTTGCCGCTGAGCCTGGCCAGCCATACGCCGCCGATCAGCACGATCGCCAGCAGGGCAAGGCCGAGCAGGAAGCCCGTGGATATCTCCCGATGGGCCTTGGGGGCGGTCACGGCGGCCAGCTCCGCTTCCTCGGCGGACTCGTCGGTCGGCGCCGGTCGGTGCGTGGCAAAGGGGAACCGGACCTCCGGCGCATCCGACGAGGGCAGGACGATCTTCTTCGGCGCCGTCCAGTCGGGTTTCCGGCCGCCTGCTTTCGGTTCGCGGGCGGCCCTCTCCGCGTCGTTCTCCCGGTCGTGGAACAGCGTGCCACGGCGCACCGTCGGCTTGTGCTCACCGACCGGGCCGCGGCTGCCGATCGGCTTCACCTTGAGGTGTGGCCGGTGGGCGATGTCCTCCTCGGGGCGCCGCAGCGCCGGTCCGCCGGCATCTCCCGGCGCCTCCGGGTCCGCTTGCGGGACGGCGGCCGGTCTGCGCTTCCTGCCTTCGGTTGCACTCATTATCCTCTCCCTCAGCCTCGGCGGACGACGCGTTGTGATGTCCCCGCCTCATCCCGCCATCGAGCGGGCAAACGGCACGGGGTCCTGCTGCCCGAGCGGGCGCCGCAGCGCGGCCTCCATGGCCAGCACTTCCCGGGCCAGGGCGCGGTAGTCCTCGGCGCCGTGGCAGGTGGGGTCGTATTGCGTGATAGGCTGGCCGAAGCCCGGCGCCTCGGCCAGCCGGATGTTCTTGCGGATGATGGTCTCGAAAACGCGCGGCCCGAAATGCCCGCGTATCTCGTTCAGAATCTCCTGCGCCAGGCAGGTACGGGCATCGTGCATGCAGGCGATCACGCCGGTGATGCGCAGGGACCTGTTCATGTTCCGCCGCACCAGCCGCACCGTGCGCAGCAGCTTGCCGACG
Source organism: Planctomycetes bacterium SM23_32 (assembly GCA_001303885.1). Taxonomy (GTDB): domain Bacteria; phylum Planctomycetota; class Brocadiia; order SM23-32; family SM23-32; genus SM23-32. The sequence goes on from LJUE01000051.1 coordinate 9,112, forward strand.
CCCTGGAGCGCGAAGAACTCCGTCTGGAGCGGTATGAAGACCTCACCGGCCGCGCACATCGCGTTCACGGTCAGGAGCCCCAGCGACGGCGCCGAGTCCATCAGAAGGTAGTCGAACGCGCCGGGGATGCCGTCCAGCGTCTTGCGCAGCGCAAGCAGGCGGTCCGGCCGGCCGGCAAGCTCGACCGAGAGACCCGCCAGGTCAATGCAGGCGGGCACGATGTGCAGACCGTGCACCGGGGTGACGCGGATGACGTCGGCGGGCTCGTGCTCGGCGCGCACCAGCGTGTAGATGGAGGGCTCGCCCCGCTCCAGCTCGATGCCGAAGTGCAGCGACAGGTTGGCCTGGGGGTCCACGTCAACCATCAGCACGGAGCGCCCCTGCTCGGCCAGGCAGGCGCCCAGGTTGGCGACCGTGGTTGTCTTGCCCACGCCGCCCTTCTGGTTCAGCACGATGATCCTTCGCATGGCCGATGCCTGCCTGAGGTTGAGCTGCCACGCACGGGCGGCCCGTCGCACGGCGTTCCTACATGAAACGAGACGGCGCGGCGGCGAATCAAGCCCGACGGTTTGAAATCGCCCGGCGCTTTGCGCTACGCTATCGGACGTGCCTTGTGTGCACCCTTTGGCCTGCTGACCGCACAAAATGCTGTGCTCCGTGCATGTGGTTTGCCACGGAGAACTTGGGACG
>LJUE01000052.1 GCA_001303885.1 Planctomycetes bacterium SM23_32
TCCCTGCTTCAGATCGGCTTCTTCAAGTTGTCCGGCCGCCGCATCCTGCCGGTGGCGCCCGTCCACCACATCTTCGAGAAGCGGGGCGACCCCGAACCGCGCATCGTGCACGGCTTCTACCTGTGGGGGGCGGTGGTCGCCCTGGTGGGCCTGAACGTGACGTGCCTGTGGGGTTAAGGACCATGCTGGATCTCACACTGCCGGGCGAGGCCGAAGCGGCCCTGGAGCCGACCGCCGAGGCGGTGGCCCGGTGGCGCCGGCCCAGCGTGCGCCTGACGGCGCTGGCGCTGAGCCTGGCGTCTCTGGGCCTAGTGGCCACGGCGAGCGCCGCGCAGGGCTCAGCCTTCGCGGCCGCCGCCGGCAAACGTCTGGTGCTCACGGCGCTCGGCGTGCTCGTGTTCGTGGCCGCGTCGCAGGTGCCCTACCAGTGGTGGCGCCGCCACCACTTGGCTGCCCTCGCGCTGTCGCTCGGCGCTCTGGCGGCGGTGCTCGTCCCCGGCATCGGGGTCGAGATCAACCACGCCCGACGGTGGATAAACCCCGGCCTCCCCATCGGGCTCCAGCCGTCCGAGCTGGCCAAGGTCGGCCTCTGCATCTGGGTGGCGGCCTACTGCGAGCGCAACGCCACGCGCATGCGCAGCGCCGTGCACGGCTTCCTGGTGCCGCTCGGCGTGGTCGGCTTCGCCTGCCTGCTGGTGCTGGCCGAGCCGGACTTCGGCACGGCGGTGCTCACCGGCGCCGTCTGCCTGGCAGTGCTGCTGGTGGTGGGCACGCGGCCGGTCTACGTGCTCTTGGCCGCGGCGGCGGGCATGCCGCTGCTGCGGAAGCTCATCCTCGAGGTGCCCTATCGGCGGGCGCGCGTGCTGGCGTTCCTTAACCCCTGGAGCGACCCGCGGGGCAGCGGCTACCAGCTCATCCAGTCCAAGATCGCCATCGGCTCGGGCGGCCTGTTCGGGCGAGGTCTGGGCATCGGCGTGCAGAAGGCCGGCTTTTTGCCCGGCGCGGACAACGATTTCATCTTCAGCATCCTGGCCGAGGAGCTGGGGCTGATCGGTTCGCTGGCCGTGATCGCCCTCTTCGTCGTGCTGCTGTGGGAATGCCTGAGGATCGTGCTGCGCAGCCGCGACGCGTTCGCGTTCGCCCTCGCGCTGGGGCTCTCGTGGCTGCTCGGCATGCAGGCGGCCGCCCACGTCGCCGTCGTCACCGGCTCGATGCCCACCAAGGGGCTGAGCCTGCCGTTCATCAGCGCCGGCGGCTCGTCGCTGATGGCCAGCATGCTGGCGGCCGGCATCCTGGTCGGCATCGCGCGCTCCGAGGAGGAGCCCGAGCGCTGCCCCGTCGTGCCGTGGCAACAGGACGTGCCGGCCTACGAGCGGCTACTGGCCGGCCTGGCCCGCGCCGCCGCGGGCGCGACGGCGCGGCTGGCCGGCCGCATTTTCGCAAGAGCAAGGAGCTGGTAGGTGCGCAACGACCTGAGAGACGGCGGGCTGCGCGTGCTGTTCGCGGGCGGCGGCAGCGGGGGCCATCTCATGCCCGCCGCGGCCACGGCCGAGGCCGTCCGGGCCGCCTACCCCGGCTCGCGGGCGATGTTCATGCTCACCGACCGGAGGACGGACAGCTGGTGCCGCTCCGCCGTCAGCGACCACAAGATGTTGCACCTCCCCGCCGTGGGGCGGCACTCCGTCGGGGAGAGGCTGCGCCTGCCGTTCCGGTCGCTCTGCGCGGCCGGTCGGGTGGCCGACGTCGTGCGGTCCTTCAGGCCGCACGCGGTGGTGGGCCTCGGCGGATCCGACTGCGCGGTGCCGGTGCTGGCGGCCCGCGCGCTTGGCGTGCGGACGGTCCTGTTCGAGGCGAACGCGGTGCCCGGCCGCGCCGTGCGGCTGCTCGCCCCGCTGGCCGACCTCGTCGTCGTCCAGTGGGCCCGGGCGGCGGCGGGGCTCCGGGCCAGGCGAGTGCTGGCGGCGGGCATGCCGGTGCGGGCGAGGCTGTTCGGCGTGCGGCGCGAACGGGCGTTGCGGCGCCTGGGCCTTTCGGTGCGCCGGCGCACGCTGCTGGTCACCGGCGGCTCTCAGGGCGCTCTGACAATGAACCGCGCGCTCTGGGAGGCGCTCGGGGCCATCTTCGAGGCGGCCCCCGATCTGCAGGTTCTCCACCTGACGGGAGTGGACCACCTGCCGGCCGCGCTGGAATGGAAGGAGTCCCTGCCCGTCTCGTCCTATCGTCCCATCGGCTTCCTGGACCGCATGGAGGACGCCTACGCGGCGGCGGACCTCGTGGTGAGCCGCAGCGGCGGATCCACCCTGGCGGAGCTGACGGCCCTGGGCCTGCCCGCCGTCCTCATCCCCTATCCCCATCACGTCGACGAGCATCAGCAGGCCAACGCAGAGGTGCTGAGCGCAACGGGGGCCGCCATCACGATCAGCCAGTCGGCACTGACCGCCGGCCGGCTCGCGGCGACCGTGGCTCTGCTGGCCGGCAACGACGACCTGCTGAGCAGCATGGCCGCTGCTTCGCAGCGGCTGGGACGGCCTCGCGCCGCCTTCGACGTGGCGGCCGAGCTGGGCGCCCTGGCCGGGCTGAGCCGCCCGAAGCTCCGCTCACGACCAGACGAAGACACCCTCGGTAAGGAATCCCTCCAAGCCGCCTGAAAGGGGAGTGCCGTGGTCAACTGGCAGAAGCCGAAGAAGCTGGACCTGTCGAAAGAGCACTGGCATTTCGTAGGCATCCTGGGGACCGGGATGCGGTCAATGGCCACCTACGCCGCAGAATGCGGCGCGCACGTCACGGGCTCCGACCTCCAGCCGACACCGGCCGCCGACCGGCTCTCCCGGCAGGGCATCGTCGTCAACTTCGAGCAGGAGGGGCGCACGCTGGACCGCAGCACGGACCTGGTGGTCGTCAGCCAGGCCATAGCCGACGACAACCCGGAACTGCTCCGGGCCCGAAAGCTCGGCCTGGAGGTGCTCCGCTACCCCGAGCTGCTCGGCCTGCTGATGGACTCCAAGAAGGGCATCGCCGTCGCCGGCACTCACGGCAAGAGCACTACGTCCTCCATCATCGCCTTCCTCATGCATCGGGCCGGCCTGGACCCTTCTTACTTGATCGGCGCCGAGGTGCCCCAGCTTGACGGCGGCTCCCACTACGGCAAGGGGGACTACCTGGTGGCCGAGGCCTGCGAATACAGGCGCTCTTTCCTCTGCCTGTCCCCCCACATCGGCGTCATCACCAACGTAGACGCCGACCACCTGGACTACTACTACGACATGTGGGACATCCAGGAGGCCTTCACCGACTTCGCCCGGGCTGCAGGCGAGGAAGGCTTCCTGGTGGCCAACGCCGACGACGCCAACACCCGCGCCGTGGTGGAAGAGGCCGAGGTGCCCACCATCACCTACGGCATAGACGCCAAGAAGGCGACCTACCGGGCGGAGCGGCTCTGGAGGGCCAAGGTCCACAGCAACTTCGACCTCTGCCACAACGGCAAGAAGGTGGACCGCTTCAGCACTCGCCTCTACGGAACGCACAACGTGCAGAACGCCCTGGCGGCCATAGCCGTCTGTCGTGAGGCGGGCATGGACTTCGGGGACATCAAGGAGGGGCTGGCGGAGTTCGAGGGCGTGGCCCGGCGGCTGGAGCTGATCGGCTCGCCGTGGGGCGTGCCCATCCTGAGCGACTACGCGCATCATCCCGAGGAGATCAAGGCCAGCATTGCGGCCACTCACCAGCGGTTCCCCAACGAGCGCGTCTTCATCATCTTCCAGCCCCACCAGTACAGCCGCACGCGCAAGATGCTGCCCGAGCTGGCCGAGGCGTTCCGGACGGCCTGGGTCACCTATGTCTGCGACATCTACGCAGCGCGTGACTCACGCGAGGACGAGCGCTCGGTGAGCGCGCTGGACCTGGTGCGGCAGATGAACCACATCGGGCTGCTGGCCCACTACGTGCCCGAGTTCCGGGACCTGGAGAAGATCATCGTCGGCGACGTGATACCGGACGACGTGGTGCTGGTGATGGGAGCGGGCAGCGTCTGGCAACTGGCCCACAACATCATCCCCCAGATCGAGGAGAAGGGCCGCCGCCAGCTGGCGGCCTGACGCAGCGGATGCAGGCCAACGTGCAGTTGGGTGAGTTGACGACGCTGCGCATCGGCGGGACGCCCGTGCGCTACCTGCACCCACGCAGCGTGGCCGAGCTGCGCTCCGCTCTGGCCGAATGCCGGCGGGACAGACTGGCCTGGCGCGTGCTGGGAGGCGGCTCGAACCTGCTGGTCGAGGAAGGACTCCTGCCCTACGCCGTCATACACGTCTGCGCGCCCGGATTCGACCGCATCCGCCGTCCGGCCCACGCCGTAATCGGCGCAGGCGCGGGCGTGCCAACGGCCCGGCTGCTGCACTACTGCCGGGACCGCGGACTCGGCGGGCTGGAGTTCCTGGCCGGCATCCCGGGCACGGTGGGGGGAGCCGTGGCAGGCAACGCGGGAGCCTGGGAGCGTCACGTCTGCAACGCGGTGAGACGGCTGCGCGTGCTGCGACCGGACGGGCGGCTCAAGACGGTGCGTCGCGCGGCCCTGCGCTGCTCGTACCGCCACCTGGAGCTGGACGGCAGCGTCGTGGTGGAGGCCGAGTTCCAGCTTGAGCCGCGCAGCACCGAACTGATCGGCGCGCAGATGAACAGGTACGCCCGCCAGCGGGATGAGCGCCACCCCCTGGGCGTTCGCAGCGCGGGCTGCGTCTTCAAGAACCCGCCGGGCAGCTCGGCCGGCCGGCTGCTGGATCTCTGCGGCCTTAAAGGCACCCGGGTGGGCAACGCGGAGGTATCACGGCTTCACGCGAACTTCATCATCAACCGGGGCGGCGCCGCCGCCGAGGACGTGCTGCGCCTGATCGAGCTGATGAGGCGGGCGGTCCGTCGGCGCTTCGGCATCGAGTTGGAGCTCGAGGTCAGGCACTGGCCCGGTCGTTCCAAGGCGGCTTAGCGCCAGGGCGCATACAACCGGCGGAGGAAAGATGGAAGGAAACCAGAAACTCAAGATCGCCGTCCTCATGGGCGGCCTCAGCGGCGAGCGGAAGGTGTCGCTGAAGTCGGGCCAGGCCGTCCTCGAAGCGCTGGCCAGCCTCGGCCACGACACCCTCGCCTGCGACGTGACGGAACCCTCGCTCGCCGCCCTGCGGCAGGCCGATCCCGACGTGGCTTTCGTGGCCCTGCACGGCGCGTTCGGCGAAGACGGCCAGCTCCAGTGCATGCTGGAGAGCGCGGGCATTCCCTACACCGGCAGCGGACCGGAGGCGAGCCGGCTGGCCATGGACAAGCTGGCCAGCAAGCGGGCGTTCATCCGCCACGCCATTCCCACGGCCGACTACTTCGCCATCGGGCCGGCCCAGAGCATGGGATCGATCAGCTCGCAAGCCCACCGCTTCGGCTACCCGCTGGTCTGCAAGCCGGCCGCCAGCGGATCGAGCCTCGGAGTGAGCATCGTGCACAAGCCTCACGCCCTCGCCGAGGCCGTGGCTCGGGCACGCCGCGAGAGCGACATGGTGCTGGTGGAGCGCTACGTGCGCGGACGCGAGCTAACCGTCGGCGTCCTGGACGGCGAGGCCCTGCCCATCGTCGAGCTGATCGTGGGCCGCGAGTTCTTCGACTACGAGGCCAAGTACGAGGACCAGAACACCCGCTACGTGACGCCCGTCTCCCTGCTGCCGACCATCTACCGCAAGGCCACCGAGGCGGCCCTGCGCGCCTATCGCGCGCTCGGCTGCCGCCACATGGCCCGCGTGGACATGCTCTACGGGTACGACGGCAGGCTCTACGTGCTGGAGGCGAACACGATACCCGGCCTTACCTCGCGCAGCCTGCTGCCCATGGCGGCGGCCCAGGTCGGCATCTCCTTCCCGGCCCTCTGCGACACGATTGCACAGGCTGCCGTGCGGGACGCGGCCCAGGCCGCCCGACGCCGCCGGCTCACCGCTTAGCCAGCCCGAGGTCAACCATGGCGAGATCAAGAGCCCGCAAGCCGCGCTCACGACGCCGCAGCCCGGCCGATCTGCCCCTGCGGCCCATCCTCTACGTAGTGGTCATCGCCCTGGCTCTGGCGGCCGTGGCCTTCGGCTCGCAGAGGCTCTGGCACGCCGCCGTCGGGCGCCCCGCGTTCCGCGTGGACCTGCGCGCCCTGAGCCTGAACGACTGCCCCGAGTGGGTGGTGGCCGGGCGGATGGGCCGCGAGCTGCACGCCTACCTGGACGAGGTGCCGCAGGGCAAGTCCATCTTCGACGAGGACCTGGCCGACCTCGTGCGCCAGAGCCTGGAGCGCTGCCCCTGGGTGCTGGAGGTGACCAGAGTGCGCCGGCTGCTGCCGGACAGCCTGAGCATCGGGGCGCGCTTCCGCAGGCCGGCCGGCGTCGTGGAGTGCGGCGGGCGGACTTACATGGTGGACGCCGACGGCCACTGGCTGCGCGACGACCTGTTCTGCGCGCCGCCCGAGTGGGCCGATGCCCTCCAGCCTGTCATCGTAGACGCCCTCCTGGACACCGCGCCGCCCCTGGGGGAGCGATGGGACGGCCCCCGGCTGGCTGTCGGGGCCAGGCTCTGCGAGTTCCTGCGGCGCGAGGGCCTGTTCGGGCAGCTGCGGGTGGTGAGCGTTGACGTGACGGGCGTGGGGCGCGCGCCGGAACCGGACATCGTGCTAACGGTGGCCGAGGGAGCGCAGATCAAGTGGGGCCGCTCCTCGGTCTACGAGCGCGTGGAGGGGCTCCAGCAGCCGGTCTTCCTGACGCCCGACAGCGAGAAGCTCGACATGCTGCTGAGCAAGCTGCGGGACTACCCCGGCCTGAGGGGCATCCGCTACGTGGACTTGAGGTTCCACGGCCAGGTAGTTTTCTCAGAAAGCGATTGACGCCCCCTGCCGTAGCGTGTTTGTCGCATCCGGCTTCCCGCCAATGCCTTAGAGCGTCCTGAGCCGCCCTGCCGGCGCCCTGCGGCTTTATCCCTGGCACCGTCTTTGCCTATAATCCCCGTGCGCGCGCATCTGTTCCGTTCTGGGCAGGCGGCACGCCCCGTGCCCCAGGGGGCGTCGCTCTCAACCAACTCGGCCGGGATTGCGCCGGTAGATGCAGGCCAAGCTCATACCCGTTGTCGGGGTAGACGGTCACGAAGAGGTCTCCCTCTCGCCCAAGCAGGCCGTCGTGCTGGGCCGGGGAGACTCGTGCACCGTGCGCCTGATGCACAGCAAGGTCTCGCGCACCCACTGCCGCATCGCGTTCGAGAACGGCTTCTACAGCGCCGAGGACCTGGACAGCAAGAACGGCACCTGGGTCAACAACCGCCGCATCCACAAGGCCATCCTGTTCCACCACGACCGGATCACGCTCGGCGGGGCGGAGTTCCGCTTCGTGCTGGAATCCGGCATCAGCGAGGAGAGCACGAACTTCTCGGTCGGCACCGACGGCGAGGTGAGCTTCGAGACGGAGATACGGGAGCCGGCCAACGTCCACACGCCGTCCTCCTTCTTCATTGACCTGCCCAAAGCGGAGGCCGAGACCCCCGAAGAGAAGCAGAACCTGGAGCGCGAGCTCTCGGCCGTCTGCAAGATCATCAACAGCGTCAACGCCGAACACCACCTGGACCGCTTGTTTGAAACCATCATGGACAACGTGATGGACGTGACCGAGGCGGACCGGGGCTACCTGATAGCGGCCAAGCAGCTCGGCGGCGTGCTGATGCCCCTGGTGAGCCGCAACAGGGAGGGCATCCCCACCTTCGCGCGCAACACCTTCAGCCGCAGCATCGTCTCGGAGTGCTACGAGAGCGGCATGGCCATCCTGAAGTCCGACCCTACCAGCGACTACGACGCCACCGAGAGCATGGTGGTGCAGCAGATACAGAGCATCATGTGCGTGCCCCTGAGCGACGAGCAGGGCCCCGTGGGCGTCATCTACGTGGACAACGTGGTGGGCTCGCGCCAGTTCAACAAGCGCGACCTGAAACTGCTCACCGCCATCGGCAACCAGGGCGGCATCGCCATCCGCCGCGCCCAGATGGCTCGTCAGGTCGAGAGCCTGTTCCGCGACGCCATCCGCACCATCATCAGCCTGGTCGAGGTCAAGGACGAGTACACCTACGGCCACAGCGAAAGGGTGACAGCCGTTGCCCTGCGCATCACCGAGCTGCTCCCCATGGACCGCCCCGACATGAGGGACATCGAGATAGCCGGCCTGCTCCACGACGTGGGCAAGCTCGCCGTGCGGCTCGACATACTGCGCAAGCCCGAAAGCCTGACCGACTCCGAATACGAAGCCGTCAAACAGCACCCCGTCACCGGCGCCCAGATACTGAACAACGTGGACAACGCCGAGGGCATCATCGCCGCCATCCGCCACCACCACGAGCGGTGGGACGGGGCCGGGTACCCGGACGGCCTGGCCGGCGAGGACATTCCCCTTCTGGCGCGCATCCTCGCCATCGCCGACGCGTTCGACTCGATGGCCTCCGAGCGCCCTTACAAGAAGGTGCTGCCCCAGCAGGAGATCATATCGGAGCTGACCACGGGCGCGGGCACGCAGTTCGACCCCACCCTGGTCAATCTGTTCGTGCAGGCCCTCAGGAATGACGATGCCTTCCGCAGCCGCATCAACAGCATCTACCGGCACAGCAGCAACGTGGGGCAAGGCAAGGGACCGTTCGACTGATGGGGCCGCCCGGGGCGGCGCCGGCGGGACAGGCACAGAGGTGATGAGCACGCGCTGCCGCAGACAGCCGGCCCCCATCGTGCGCCGCCTCGGCGTCTGTTTGCTGAGCACCTTCCTGCTGAGCAGCGGCGGCTGCGCCCTGCTGCGCCCCGCCCCGCCGCCCCCCCTGCCTCCCGCCGAGGTCGTGGCGGCACTCCGGGAGACGGCCGAGCGCTTCCACACGGTCACCGACACCGACATCTCGCTCCACATCTCTGTCACCGCGGACGGCAAGACGCAGAGGGCGCCCTCCCTGGGCGGCCTGATCGCCTTCAACGCCCGGCTGCCGGGACTCTGGCTGGACACCGAGAAGGTCACCCGGCGCGTCTTCTCGCTCAAGGCGCTCGGCGAGCGCTTCTACCTGGCTATCTTCGAGACGCGGGAGGTCGTCACCGGCGGCCCCGCCGCCTACGCAAGGCTGCCCCACCTGGTGCGCCCCGGGGAGGTGCGCAGCTTCTTCGCCGGTCCCGACCGGCTCGGCCTGACGTGGCCCGACACCACGATGGCCGTTCAGGCGGACGAATACCGCTTCGACGTGCCCGTGGCGGGTGTGCTGCGCAGCCGCGTGCTGGTTGACCGCCGGAAGGTTGTCGTGACGGCCATCCGCCGCTATGATGCTCTCGGGCGGACGGTCACCGAGGTGGTGCTGGGGGGCCACAAGCAGACCGACGGCGTCCCCTTCCCGCGCCGGCTGACCGTGGAGCGGCCGCTCGACGGGGTCAAGGTGGAGCTTCGGCTGGGCGATCCGCGCCTCAACAAGGAGTTGCCGGCCGCCACCTTCCTGCCGCCGCAACGGCCGGGATGGCGGGTGATTGACCTGGACCGCCAGCCGCTCTCAGCGGTCGAGGCCTTCAGGACGGAGTGATGCGGAGCGGACGTTCCGAGCAGAGCCCGGGCCTGCGCGAGAAGCCCTACGGAGCCATCTGGGCCGCCGTGCGGGAGCGCCGGCCGACGGCGAGCGACATGGCGGCGGCCGGCCCTTCGGCGCCCGACCTGGAGCGGGCCGAACTCGCCGGGTTCTGCCGGCGGCTTGGGGCCATCCCGCGCACCTGGAGCGCCCGCCGCGCCGCATGGCGGCCGACGGCGCCGCCGCGCCGCAGGAGGTGGCGGCGGGCCTGCTCAGCTTCTGCTCGGAGGATGAGCCGGCGGGCCTTTGCCGCACAGTGCCCCTCTGCGCCGAGTGCCCGCTGGCCGAGTGGTGCGACTACCCCGAGCGCAAGCCCACCATCAAGGACCTGCCGAGCACGGAGCGCCCGCGTGAGCGGCTCTTGCAGCTCGGCCCCGAGGGGCTCAGCGACGTGGAGCTGCTGGCCATCATCATCCGCTCCGGCTCCGAGGAGGCAACGGCCCTGGAGCTGGCCGGCCGGCTGCTGAGCCGGTTCCGCAGTTTCCGGCGCCTGGCCGACTGCACCGTGGGCGAGCTGACGCGGGTGCACGGGATCGGGCCGGCCAAGGCGGCGCAGATCAAGGCGGCCCTGGCCATCGCCCGACGCTACGCCGCCCAGAAGATGCCCCCCGGCACGGCCATCACGGGCAGCGAACAGCTCTTCAGCTACATGCGCGAGAAGCTCTACGGGCTCAAGAAGGAGCACTTCCTGGCCCTGCTGCTCGACACCAAGCACCGCATCCTGCGCGAACAGGAGGTGGCCGTCGGCTCCCTGAACGAGAGCGTGGTCCACCCCCGCGAGGTGTTCAAGCCCGCCATCCGTGAGAGCGCCGCCAAGGTGATCTTCGTCCACAACCACCCCAGCGGCAACCCCGAGCCGAGCCCCCAGGACCGCCGCCTCACCGCCCGGCTCTGCGAGGCCGGCCGCCTGGTCGGCATCCACGTGCTCGACCACCTCATCGTGGGCGAGGAGGGCTACTTCAGCTTCGCCGAACACGGCCTGCTGGACGGACCCCCGGCGCCGTGACGGCATCCGCATCACCTGTGCCGCCGACATGCCATGAGGCTGGTCAGAGAGAACGCGCAGCGCGACGAGCTCCTCGAGCCGTTCGAGGCGTATCTTCGTGACCGCGGCGCCGAGCTGTTCGAGCCGGGCACTCCGCTGACGGTAGGTCGGGGGCCGGCACGCGTTGACTGCATGGGCGGCATCGCCGACTACAGCGGTTCGGTCGTCTTCGAGGGCCCGCTGCGGCACGCGGCCGTCGTGGCCTTCCAGCCGCGGGACGACACGCTGCTGCGCGCACGCAGCGCCACCTTCCAGGCGGAGGGCCGCCCCTGCGACGTGCAGGTGGACCTGGCCGACCTGCGCGACGGCGGCCGCCTGAAGCCATACGGGGAACTCCGCACGCTGCTGACGGCCGACGCGCAGTCGGCGTGGGCCGCCTACGTGCTCGGCGTCCTGCCCGTGCTGGAAAGGGAGGAGGGCGTTCGGTTCGAGCGCGGCGGCACGTTCCTGCTCTGGAGCGACATACCCATCGGCGTCGGCGTGGCCAGCAGCGCCGCCGTC
>LJUE01000053.1 GCA_001303885.1 Planctomycetes bacterium SM23_32
TGCAAGGGTCACTTCGACGACGGCCTCCTGCTAATCGGACGCGTTGACCGCCATCACGTAGACCGCGTCGTCCGAACGCGTCGCGAACGCCCGCAGCCAGTCCGGGCCTTCCAGCGAGCACGCGATCACATCGTCGCCCATGTAGTGTCGCCAGAGCCAGAACGCCCAGTACTGCCCCTTAGGCGCGCAGGGCTGCTGGCTGAACAGGAGCGAGCCGCCGCGACTGTGCGTGAACGCGTCCCACTGGTTGGCAAAGGCCACGCCGCTGCGCTGCATAGCGCCCACGAAGACGGCGGTCCAGATAACGCCGAACATGTCCACTTCCAGCCCTCCCTCCAGGCCGAGGTTCCACTCGGTGACGCCGAGTTCGATCTCGTCCTCGCGGTCGGGCTGGTACTTGCGGATGAGTTCGCGGACGGCCTCCACGGCGCGGGCCGGGTCGGACTCGGCGATGGCCAGCATCTGCCGCTGCGGCATGACGCTGCGCAACGGGTAGGTGTGCCAGGAGACGAAGTCCACGTAATCGCCCGCGTCCCGCAGCAGCGCCTCGGTGAACCCCCCCGGGCCGGCGCCGCAGGCCGCCCCGCCCACCTTGATGGTGGGGTCCACGGCCTTCATGGCCTTGGCGAACTCGGCGTAGCGCCGGGCGTACATCTCCCCGGTCAGTTCGCTGCCGTCGGCCAGGAAGTGGCCGGCCTCCCAGGAGCCCTCCAGCTCGTTGCCGACCTCCCAATAGCGCACCTCGTAGCCCATCACCTCGTTGGCCCAGCGCACCCACTCGGCGGCGTCGAGGGCGCGGCCCGTGCCGGCGTTGACGCAGACGAGGGTCTCGCAGCCGGGGATGCTGCCGACGTAGTCGTGGAGCGTCTTCACGTCCACGTTGCCGTGCCAGCCGTCAGCGCGTATCCCGCCGCGCCCGTCCACGGTGATCGAGGGGGCGTAGGCGCCGTAGTCTATGTCCGGGTAACCGTCCTTCACGCGGGCGGGGTCCGCGTTGCCATTGGCGTCGCGCACGCCGTGGCCGTTCCAGTAGGTGATGTCGGACCACGAGCCGCCCGGGATGCGGATCAGGCCGATGCCGGCCGCGGCGAGCCACTCGCGCAGCTCGGGCGCCGTGAAGTTCTCGGCTGCGTTCCACAGCGCCAGGTTCGACCCGATGAGCATCCGGCGGTCAACGGTACGCAGGACGCGGCCGGCATCCACCCGCACGGCGGCCGTCGCGGGCCCGGCGCCCTCGGCCGGGGCCGCCCCCGCCCGAGGAGCCGCCGAACAGGCGAGCGCGAACAGCAGAGCCGCCAAAGACCCGACGCCGAGCAGACGCAGACGCTTCCCCATCAGGACCCGCTCCTTCCCCATCCTCCTTCGTCCGTCGCCGCTCAGATGCCGATGGCTTCCCGCAGGTAGTCGCGGCTCATCTTGATGCTGACGGCCGGATCCTTGTCGGTGCGGTCCTGCTCGGTGACGACCCAGGGCAGGCCGAGCGGACCCAGGACCTCGAAGATGGCCTTGAAGTCCAGCTCCCCCTGCCCCACCTCGCAGAACGTATCGTTCTTGCGGTCCTTCAGGTGGACCACGGCCACCCGGTCCTTCCACTGCTCCAGGAAGGCGGCGGGGTCCCTGCCGCCGTCGTAGATCCAGTAGACGTCCACACAGAGCTTGGCGCACGCGGGGTCAAGCTCGCGCAGCAGGATGTCCATGCCGCAGCCCTCGTCGAAGGCGTCGTGAAACTCCCAGGAATGGTTGTGGTAGCACAACGTGACGCCGGCCTCCGCGGCGCGCCGTCCGCAGTCGTTAAGCACGCCGGCGGCCGCGGCATACGAGGCGGCGCCCGCCGCGCGGTCCCCCGTGCCGGAGATCATCAGCAGGGAGGCGCCGAAATCACCGAGGAATCGCAGGTTGGCCTCGAGGCGGTCAAGGCGCTCGTAGCCCGTGTGCGAGCCAAGGACCTCCAGCCCGTGCTCGTCCAACAGCCGGCGCAGCTCGTCCTTGGCCTCCGGGCTGCGCGGGGGCCCCATCTCGACGCCGTCGTAGCCCGCATCCGCCATGGCCCTGAGCATGCCCGCCAGGCCATACTCGTCGTGCCCACCGAAGATGATCGGCTGACACCCCACTTTCGGCCTCGCCATCGCTTCGCCCTCCGTGCTGGCGCTCGTCTGCGGCGCGCGGCCGGCCGTTCCCTGGCGGCGCAGCCCGCTCCGCAGGAAGGCCGTCACCGTATCGGCGCCCGGCGGGGCTGTCAAATGCCACGCCGACGGGCAGGCGCGCAGCCCGGGGCGCAGGTTGCCACGACGCCCCGTTTGCGGTACGCTTGGGTCGAGACGGCCTCGGCGGAGGGACGAAGGGGCCCGGCACAGGAGGCTTCGATGCCTCAGGACACGGCCGGCCGGCGCGACGTTGTCTCCATGCTGATCGCCGCCGTCCTGCTGGTGGCCGTCGCCGCCACCCGCACCTACAGCTTCCCCCTGTTCCACTCCCTGGCCGAGGTCTTCAGCATCGCGGTGGCCTGCGGGGTGTTCATGGTGGTCTGGAACGCCCGCCGGGTCGTCCAGAACAGCTTCCTGCTGGTGGTGGGTGTCGGCCTGCTGTTCGTGGGCATCGTGGACCTGCTGCACATGCTGGCCTACGAGGGCATGGGTGTCTTCACGGCGCACGGGCAGGACCTGCCGGTCCAGCTCTGGATCGCCGCCCGCTACCTGCACGCGGCTGCCTTCCTGTCGGGGGCGCTCCTGGTGCGGCGGCGGGTGATCCCGGAGCTCGCCGTCCTCTTGTTCGCCGCCGCCACGGCTCTGCTGCTGCTGTCCATCTTCGCCTGGGGCGTCTTCCCCTCCTGCTACGTCGCGGGCGAGGGGCTCACGCGCTTCAAGGTGATCAGCGAGTACGCGATCTGCGTCGTGCTGCTGGCTTCCCTGCTTCTGCTGATCGAGCGGCGGCGGGCCTTCGATCCGTTCGTGCTTCAGCTCCTGGCGGTCTCCATCGTCGCCACCATCGCTTCCGAGATGGCATTCACCCTCTACATCGGCCTCTACGACCCGGCCAACATGCTAGGGCATCTGCTGAAGATCGTGGCCTACTACCTCATCTACAAGGCGGCCATCGAGAACACGCTCCTGCGCCCCTACGAGGTGCTGTTCAGCGACCTGAAACGCAGCGAGGAGGCCTCGCGCGCCAGCGGCGTGCAGTTCCGCCGGCTGGTGGACGAAAGCCCCGACGGCTTCGTGGTCGTCAACCAGGAGGGCATGGTCCGCTACGCCAACGCGCGGGCCGTCGTCATGCTGGGGCGGACCGCGAGCGAGCTGGTGGACAGCCCCCTGGGCCTGCCCGTCCGCCCCGGGACCGCCGCCGAGCTGGACATCCCCCGCAAGGACGGCGTCATCAGGGCGCGCATGCGCGTCGTGGAGACCTTCTGGGAAGGGGAGGCGGCCTACCTGATCTGCCTGCATCCGCTTGCCGACCGGCCGCACGAGCCGGCCCAGCGCGCACAACAGGGCCCTGGGCCGCACCGTGGAGGAGTCGCCGATGCTCCATAGCTATGGCGACGGAGCGTGGAAGCTCCCCGCCCACAAGCTCGACGAGCTTCACCCGCCTCCGGCGGGACTGGTTCTACTGCCTCCCCGGCAGCGCTGTGGCGGCGTCGGGTCAGGGGGTTGTGCTGCTCGGGATGCGATCGGGGCAACCACAGGGCGGCAGGCGGCTGAAGCTGTCGGAGATGCCAGCGAAGCGGCGGCGATCGGGCCCGGCGTCGGCGGGTCGTGGCGTGTGACTGGGGAGGCAGGCAGTCAGGTGTCTGATCCCTTGGTCGGCTGTCGGTGTGCCGCTCCTGCAGTTCCGGCTTCCTACCGCGCGACTCTCCGGTAGCTCTCCTCAGTTCTGCGCATCCGAACCGGCTCGTCTCGCGCTCTCGGGCACTGGTGATATGGTGCTGGTTTGACAGTGTCCTGGGGGCGGTGTACTATGACTGCGCCATCCGGACTGCCGCGGGCATCGCACGATGCGAGTGAGACAGAGCGCTGTGATGCAGGCGCGTGTTAGCGCGCTCGGGATTGGCCTGGCCTGTTGTGTGCTGGGGGTGTCCATCGTTGACGGGCAGCTCTGCCTCGCGGGCATAGAGCGGGACGACGCGCCGAGGCAGCAGGTGAATGGGAAGGCCAGCTCAGACGATCGAGCCGGGGAGTTCAGACGGTTCCTGGCATCCTATCGGGCCGAGCCGTCCCGGGCGCGTGTTCCTCCCTCCTTGGACGATCTCACGCGGGAGGACTTCGCGCTCCTGGAAGATGAGTTCCGGTCGGTGATGGCTCCGGAACTCGCTCCGGGACACCGGGGACAGGTGCTCCTCCGGCAGCTGCAGGTGGGCGCCTACCCGTTCACCTACGCGGTCAGGTGCCCGACCGAAGTCCCTCCCGGGCAACTGTATCCTGCCGTCGTCCGCCTCGGGTATCCGCCGGGCGATCCGGCCACCCCTGACTACGTCAGGGCGAATCTGAGCGCGATGTACGGCGACGTTCCCCAGGATGAGCCCATCTTCTTCTTCCGTGCCGGCATCATTGACGATGTGTTCGCAGTGCCCGGGCGAGTGGCCTCATCCGAGGCCGCCAGCCTCGATGTCTTCCGCCTGTCGACGGCCCGCTGGGACGCATTCCTGGATGACATCCTGACGTCGTTCCCCGTGGATGCCTCGCGCCTCTACGTGACCGGCAAGTCCTACGAGGGCGTCCAGGCGCTCTCTGTCGGCCTTCACACGCCCGACAGGATCGCAGGCATAGCGGCGTTCTCGAGTGTCGTGTACCCCTTCCAGATCTACTACAGGTACCAACATGCGCTGAACTGCAAGGTCCTCGTCTATCGCGGCGCCCTGGACCACATGTTCACGCCCGGCCAGGGGATACCTCCCGGCCAGGAGTACCGAAGGAGCGAGGAAGCGTTTGGCCGACGGATGTGCGAAATCGCGCCGGAGAGCGTCTTGAAGGTCTGGGAGGGCCACAGTCACGAGGACCTCTACCGTCACTGCAGAGACGCCATGGTGGAAGTTCTTCAGCACACGCGCCCGCCATACCCCACGAGGATCGCGCGCCGGTTCCTGGCACCGGGAGAGGGACGGACCGAATGGGTCACTGTCGTGCGGTTCACGGAGGGCAGTCGAGCGTTCTCTCCAGCCTACGCGGAGTGGGATCAACGGCGCAGCGTGAGCTACAGCAAGTTCCGCACAGTAGAACGCTGTCCCTCGTTGTTCGCAGCGATCAGAGGCAACCACATTGGCATCTCTGTGGGCGGGGTGTCTGCCCTTGACGTGTACCTGAGCCCGTGGATGGTAGACATCACCAAGCCTATCACTATCGACGTGAATGGCCAGGCTCTGTGGCAGGGGACGTTCACTCCGTCAGTGGAGACGCTACTGAGCGACTTCGGGAGCCGGAGAGACCTAAGGCGACTGTTTTGGCAGCGCATCCGGATCGTTGCGGGCGAAGCGCCGGTCGACGAGGTTGCAGCGCCGAAGCCGGTTCAGCGGCCTGCCCCTCCTGCGCCCGACGCGGAGCCAGCCCCGCGGATGGCGCTACGTCTTGGCAGCGGCGTGACGATGGAGATGGTCCTGGTCCAGAGGGGCGAGTTCGTGATGGGCAGCCCGCTCAGTGAAGAGGGACGGGGCGACGATGAGGCCGAGCACAAGGTCCGGATCACGAAGCCGTTCTACATAGGGATCACCGAAGTGACGGAGCCTCAGTGGAAGGCCGTGATGGGCACAGAGCCGTGGGGACGATCCCGTGAGCCCAACGCTGCAGCGGTCCTCTTGTCCTGGCACGATGCCACAGCCTTCTGCGAGCGCGTGAGTGCTGCCACAGGCAAGGTCGTCGAGCTGCCGACGGAGGCAGAATGGGAGTACGCCTGCCGCGCCGGCTCGGATACCACCTACGCATTCGGCCCGGATCCCAACGGTCTGAACGACTACGCCTGGTACAAGGCCAACGCCGGTGCGTGGCCCAAAGGCGTCCGGCAGAAGGCCCCTAACGCCTGGGGCCTCTACGACATGCACGGGAACGTCTGGGAGTGGTGTCAGGACTGGTGGCAACGGGACTACTACCTCAACAGCCCGACCGACGACCCCGTCTGCCTTGAGCCAGCGGCGGATCTGCCCACGGCGTTCCGCGCCCTGCGAGGAGGATCGTGGGCCGCGCCGCCCGAGCAGTGCCGGTCGGCGAACCGGCATATTGACGGTCCCGACCATGCTAACCTCGTCAACGGGTTCCGAGTGGTGCTGCGTCCCTGAAAGGACCAGCATCCCCAGCGGGCAGTGGTGGGCGCTCCCCCTGTCCATGCCCACGAACGTAGCTCGCGCACTTGGTCTGGGTGCGGGTGCCCACCCGGATGCGCGCAGGCGCCTTCAACGATCTGCGGCGTAGTCACCGACACATCCCTTGCGCTACTTCCACGTCACCCCGATAATCGAGTGCACAGACTGAACGGGCGACAGTCGGGCGGCTGATCCGCCGTCGCCTTCCGAAAGGCTATGGCGGACAAGTCACCGCCGGGCTGCTCCCGCCGTCGCTCGCTCGAAGGCGAGCTATGGCGGGCAGGGAGCCATAGGAGACTACGGGCCGTGTGGGGCCATGCACCCATGCGGCTCTTTCTATTTGGCGATTCGCCCACGGCAACCACGGGCCTTCGACCCCTCGACTTCGCTCGGGACAGGCACAGCCGGGGGGGAGGGCCACGCGCCGCGGCAAAGCCGCTATGGCGACGGCGCGGTTGCACGGGAACGCCAGCCCAAAGCCCTCAATCTCCGCGACGGCCGTGAGCACCTTGACGCCTTCGGGCACGATCTCCGGCCCGATCCCGTCCCCCGGCACGCACGCCATCCTGGACCGCTCAGCCTCGCTGCACCTCGCCCCGGCCGCTGCTACGAGCCGCCGGTGATCTCCTTGACCTTATCGAAGAATGCCCGCTTGATGTCCGTGTTGATGCCCCAGTTGACGGGGAGCGTCTGGTAGCCGCTCAGCCTGTCGCACGTCTCCTCGCGGCCGTGCACCTTCCAGTTCATGCGGTCCTGGTATTCGCTGCCGTAGCCCTGGCAGTAGAAGCCCCACGAGGCGCCTTCCTCGACGGCGGCCTCCAGGTTCTCCACGAAGATGCTGTCCTCGTTGATGCAGACGGGCCGTGGGCGCTCGCGGTATTCGGGCTCGGCGCACAGGCGGCGGATCTTCTCCTTAAGCTGCTCCGGCGTGCGGCCGTTGCCGTGCGGCATGGTGAAATCCTCGGCGGCCAGCCACGCCCCCTTGGCGTACTCGTCCATGCCGCCGCCGCTGCTGGAGGAGACGAGCAGCCGCCCGCCGTCCACCGTCACCTCCCTGGCGGCCTCGATGAGGCGGTGAACGCCCGCCGGCTGCATCAGCTCCAGCGGCCACCAGTCGGCGGCCTCGTTCGCCACGTCCACCAGGATGTTGCAGTAGCCGGTCCGGAGGAGCCACTCGGTTACGCGCCGTGTCACGTCTAACAGCACGTCGTCGCCCTCCAGGCGTGGGGCATGCTTAACGTAGAAGTAGTTGACGATCACCACCATGCCGACCTCGTCGGCCGCGCGGATGACGCGCAGCAGCCGGTCGAAGTAGGGCGGCTTGAAGGTGCCGTCCGGTTCGTAGGCCGAGTTCACGTACTCATTGTAGACCTCGGGGATGTAGACCGAGCCGCCCCCCTGGAGGCCGACGGTGACGGCGAGCAGGCCGTGCCGGCGGTACTCCGGCAGGGCCGCGCAGAACTCGCCGGTGTTGCGGTCCGGGTCCCATTCCCCGGTGTCGGGGTAGGCCCACCACTTGCGCGTCTCGGGATTGGCGTCGTCGAAGATGGCCTGGATCATCCGCGAGTTCAGCAGCAGCCCCTCGACGCTCTGCCCCCGCCACGTGACGCCCTCGTAGGTGGGGCGGCCGTTGATGAGGAACTTCGTCCCGTCAAGACCTACTTCGGTCTTCACTGTCGTCCCCCCGCGTCTGGCAGCCATGGACGGCACCAGACTATAAGCCCCTTCGGTGGGGCGGGCAACTGACGTTGCCGGGCGAGCGGCCCGCGTCCCGACTGCCAAGCGCCGCGACGCTCCTGGGGCGTTTGACAGCCTGCCCTTGCGGAGCGTAGATTCGCGCGCCGAGGCGGAAGACCCATCCATGGCGGGGCGGGCCGAAGCAGTGAGCGACGAGCGCATGCGTGCGGTGGAGCAGGCCCTCGAACGGGCCGCCAGGGCGCGCGTGGCCGTGTTCGGCGACCTCTGCCTGGACGCCTACTGGCACATGGCGGCCGACACGGACGAGGAGTCGCTCGAGACGGGGCGGCCGGTCCGGCACGTGAGGCGGCATTCGTGGAGCCCCGGGGGCGCGGCCAACGTGGTGGCCGACCTCTGCGCCCTCGGCGTGCGAGAGGTCCGCGCCGTCGGCCTGGTCGGCGACGACCTGTTCGGCGACCACCTCACCGCCTTGCTCGTCGCCCGCGGCGTGGACGTCTCCGGCGTCCTGCGCTGTCAGCATGACTGGCAGACGCTGGTCTACGGCAAGCCGTACGTGGGCGAAGAGGAACAGGACCGGATTGACTTCGGCGCGTTCAACCGCCCGGCGGCGCCGAGCATGGACGCCCTGGCCGCCGAGGTGGGCCGGGCGGCCGACCAGTGCGATGCCGTCGTGCTCAACCAGCAGGTGGCGGGGGGCGCCAGCCCACCCGCCATGATCGAGCGGCTGAACCGAGTGATGGCCGCGCGTCCCCGGTGCGTCTTCCTGGTGGACTCGCGCCACCGGGCGGAGTTCTACCGGGGCGGCATGCTCAAGCTGAACGCCCACGAGGCCGCCCGCCTCTGCGGGGAGCGGCGGCCGCGCGGGGCGCCCGTTCCCGCGGAGGACGCCCGGGGTTTCGCCGCCGAGCTGTGCGCGCGAACGGGCGGGCCGGTCTTCGTCACGCGAGGGGTTGACGGCATCATCGTGGCGGACGCCGATGGCATGGAGGAGCTGGCGGGCGTTCCTGCGGACGGTCCGACGGACCCCGTTGGCGCAGGCGACACGGTCGCGGCGGCACTGGCGGCCGTTATGGGGGGCGGCGGCAGCCCAAGGGAGGCTGCGCGCACGGCCAACCTGGCGGCGTCGGTGACAGTCGGCAAGTTGCGCATCACGGGCACGGCGAGCCCCGATGAGATAAGGCAGGCCGCGCGCCGGCAGCTGAGGGGGTGAGGTGCGCGCGCCTTCGCCCCGCCGGCGCCCGTCAAGCCGTCCGGATCTGGATGGTCAGCTCGGCGCCGCCGATCTTCACGCGCTTCGAAGGGCCGCCCCCGACGTCCGGCTCCATCCGCAGCGCCAGCGTCTCAGCCATGACGTAGTCGCGCCACTCGGCTATCGCCCGGCAGAGCTCCTCGGACTCGGCAGCCCAGCCCAGGTGGATGCGGTCCTCGATGTTCAGGTCCAGCTCCTTGCGGTACTGCTGGACGTGGCGGACGATGTCCCGCGCCAGGCCCTCGACGAGCAGCTCGGGCGTGATCTGGGTATCGAGCACGACGGTCACCGGCCCCGCGTCGGCAGCCAGCAGGTGCTCTGGCGTCTCGCGCCGGACCTCGACGTCGGCGGGTTCAACGCTCACCTCCCGGTCCCCCACTGTGACGCGGACGGCCTCGCCCGCCTCGACGGCCCGCGCCACTTCAGCAGGGTCGAGCGCTGCGAGCGCCTCGGCTACCTTCGGGGCGTCGGACTTGAACCTGGGGCCGAGCCGGTCCATCTGCGGCGTCACCCGCACCTGCT
>LJUE01000054.1 GCA_001303885.1 Planctomycetes bacterium SM23_32
CGCCGGAGGAGCGCATGGCAGAGGTGGCTGCCATCCTCGCCCGGGGAGTCCTGCGGCTAAATACACGGTCAGCCACGGGCGGCGAGAAACCTGCCGAATCTGGCCGAAAACCGCTTGATTCCGGGGGCAAAATGAGCCCTGATGTGTCTGTGGTTAACGCGCAAGGCCTTTCTGGGAAAGGAGATACATGACCACAGGCACAGACATAAGCGGGCAGATACACCAGCTCCGGGACATGACAGTCAAGGAACTGCGCCGCAGGTGGGCGGAGGTCTTCGGCGAGGAGGCGCCCAACGGACACAAGCAGTATCTCATCAAGCGCATCGCCTGGCGCATCCAGGCCAACGCCGAGGGCGACATCTCTGAGCGAGCGCGTCGGCGAGCCGATGAACTGGCCAACGACGCCGACCTGCGCCTGCGCCCGCCGAAGGCCGTGCGCCTGGCCGACGGCGAGCAGGTCACCGGCGGCGTCGACTCCTCCGATCCCCGGCTGCCCATCCCCGGCACCGTCCTGGCGCGCGACAAGTACAGGCTGCGTGATGCCGTGGCGGCGAAGATTGACGGTTACCGCCAGGAGGCGAGGCAGGAAGCCTATCAGACGCTCCTCGATCCTGAGTGCGAGACGCCGCTTGTCGTGACCCCCGAGGTGGCCTTCACGTACGATCCGCGTCAGTACCCGTACGGCCGAGTGTACCGGGGCGGGGGTTGAGTTCTGGGTGCGGAACCTGGAGCGCCGGCCTGACCACTCCTTCTGGCTGCCGACATCAACGGACAGGTTCTACCCTGACTTCGTAGCCAAGCTGCGAGACGGCCGTTATCTCGTAGTCGAATACAAAGGCGCCCACATCTGGAGCAACGCGGATTCCAGAGAGAAGCGGGCCCTCGGCGAGCTGTGGATGGGGCGGAGGGAAGGCAAGTGCCTCTTCGCCATGCCGAAAGGTCCCGACTTCGAGGCCATCCGTGCCGTGCTGCGGTAAGAGAGCAAGGCGACTGGCTGAGGGGCGGGCCGCGCGGGGGCTCCTGACATTCTGTAGCCGACCGAACTCCTTGCCAGGTTGGTCAGGAGTCCCTATAATCAAGGCAGCCAGGATCGCCGTGCACCCCTGCGAGTGCGTTCGAGCTAGGCCGTGGGGGAAGAAGCGTCATGGATCGGTGGGAACCAGTGCTCTGGGCATTGGCTGTTGCTGTCGCCATGCTGGTAGCCAGCTGCACCGGACCCAAGCCAGCGCTTGTCCCAGGCGAAGAGACTGCCAAGCAGGAGGGTGACACAGTGGAAGGTGAGACCGTCGTTCTCGACTTCGGCAGGCCCGAAGCCCACGCGGGCTGGCAGGCGATCAACGACACTGTGATGGGGGGTGTCTCTCACAGCAGCGCCGGCAGGGGAGACCGGGGGGCACTCGTGTTCGCGGGGACGTTGTCTCTTGAGAACCAGGGGGGCTTTGCCTCGGTCAGGTCGCCGAAGGTCGACGTTGACTTGACCGGGAGCCATGGGGTCGCTGGGGGATGGGAAGGCTTACAAGCTGTCGGCCGGTACAGACCGAGCCTTCGACGGGATCATGTACCAGGCCCCCTTCGCGACCTCGGCAGGCGAATGGACGGAGGTGCGGATTCCATTCGGCGACTTCACGCCCACCTATCATGGGAGAGTGCTCACCGACCGGCCTCCCCTGGATGGCGAGGCGGTCAGGTCCTTCGGCTTCCTCATCTCTGACCGGCAGGAGGGTCCATTCAGTCTGGAGGTGGCATGGATCAAGTGCTACCCACGGCAACGCTGACAGAGACCCTAGGGCGCTCAGGGGCCGGCCTTCTCATGACTCCAGACTCGACTACTGAGCCCTTTGTCTCCAAGGTGGATGTCTCAGGGATTCACGAGCGCTGCGCAGGACCGCCTTCTTCGGGAGGCCGCGCTTTCACCGTGACAATATCGGCCTCAATAGCTGCTCGGGGGAGAACGGCACGATGGCGAGCCACAACAGGCGCAGGCTTCGACGGACGGCTGTGTTTGCCCTACTGCTGTTGGCCGCATGCTTCTGCTCGGCGATGAGTGCTGTGGGGTGTATGGGACCACCAAAGGGCCTTGAGCCAGTGCAAGGGTTCGAGCCTGACCGCTACCTGGGGACTTGGTACGAGATCGCGCGGCTGGACCACAGGTTCGAACGGGGCTTGAGCAATGTGACGGCCAGCTACTCCTGGAGGAACGACGGGGCCATCCGCGTAGTCAACAGAGGCTACGACCCGAAGAAAGGCAAGTGGCGCCAAGCGGAAGCTGTCGCCAGGTCGATCAGCTCAGGCGACGTGGCCAGCCTCAAGGTCCGCTTCTTCTGGCCCTTCTGGGGAGGCTACCACGTGATTGGACTGGACAAGCAGGACTACCAGCACGCACTGGTCACTTCGCACACGCGCTCCTACCTATGGATCCTGTCACGCCGTCCGGACCTTGACGAGGGCACTCTCCTCTCCCTGATTGCCCAGGCACGGAGGTGGGGCTTTGACACTGAGGCGCTGATCTACGTTAAGCACGACATGCCCGCGGAATGAGGGACTGCCTTTTGCGTCCGCTGCCGACATCGCCGGCCAGCGGAAAGCCCCGTTCAGCAGACGACCATGAGCGAACACACCGGCCCGCTCTCAGGCCCTGCTACGCGCCAACGGTCCTGGACGCCCAGGAGCGGCTTGTGACCAGCATCCGCCGGGAACTGTCGCTGCCTTGAGGCGGCCAGACTGCCAGGGACGATGGTGGCATGAGCGCCCCTTGCCGTGTAGCATGGCGTGGTGTTCTCGCCGCGTGGCCAGAGACGCGGCGGTCCGCCGAAAGGGGCGCGAACGATGGACGAGGGCCACTCACCGCAACGAGACAAGGCCCCCGGTGAGTTGTTGCGGGCGGAGGTCGCTGCCGAGGTGATGGCAGCTCGCAGCGCGCAGGCTGCCTGGGCCGCACGGCCTTTGCGAGCGCGCGTGGCGGTATTCGGTCGCCTGCGACACGAGATCACCGAGCGCGCCGCGCATCTGTGCGCCGCCGTGGAGGGGACGAACGAGCGGAGTCCCGGCGAGACGCTCACCGCGGAGGTCGTGCCTCTGGCCGACGCCTGCCGCTTTATCCAGCGCAATGCCGCCCGCCTGCTGGCGCCGCGGCGCCTGGGGCGGCGCGGACGGCCGGCCTGGCTGACGGGCGTCCGGGCCGAGATCCGGCGCGAACCGCTCGGCGTCGTGCTCGTCATCGGTCCGTCCAACTACCCGCTCCTGCTGCCGGGCGTGCAGTCCCTCCAGGCGATCGCGGCGGGCAACGCCGTCGTGATCAAGCCGGGCGCGGGAGGCCGGCCCGCCGCCGAGGCGCTTGCGGACTGCCTCCAGGCTGCCGGTCTCGACTCCGGGCTCTGCCGGGTGTTGCCCGAGTCGGCGGGCGCCGGCGAAGCATCCATTGAGGCCGGCGTAGACAAGGTTGTGCTGACCGGATCGGCGCCGACGGGGCGGGCCGTGTTGGCGCAGCTCGCGCCGCGCCTCGTGCCGGCGACGATGGAGTTGTCTGGTTGCGACGCCGCGTTCGTGCTGGGCGATGCCGACCTGCGCCTTGTCGTGGACGCGCTGCTGTTCGGGCTGCGGCTGAACCGGGGGCGCACGTGCATGTCGCCTCGGCGCGTTTTCGTCATGCGCGACAGAGCGCAGGAGCTGGAGCGTGCGCTGGCTGCCGCGGTGCAAGGCTCTGGCCGCATGTCCGTGGACGCCGGCACGGAGGCGCGATTGCACGAACTTGTGGGGGAGGCCCTGGAACAGGGAGCCCGCCTCATCGCCGGCGATGTGGCCGGTCCGCAGGTGCAGGTACCCTTGATCCTGGCAGGCGCTTCCCCAGAGATGCAGCTGCTCCAGGAGGACGTGATGGCGCCGGTCCTTTCGCTCGTTTCCGTGCGGGACGCCGACGAGGCGCTGGCGGCAGCCGACCGGTGCCCTTATGCCCTCGGGGCGACGGTGTTCGGCTCGGAGGTGTCCGCAAGCCGCCTCGCGGGCCGGATCAACGCGGGCGTGGTCGTGATCAACGACATGATCGTGCCGACGGCCGACCCTCGCGTGCCGTTCGGCGGCCGGGGCCAGAGCGGCTTCGGGCTGACGCGTGGAGCCGAGGGGTTGCTCGAGATGACGACGGTCAAAGTCATCCTGGAGCGCGGCGGCCGCGAACGGCCACATCTGCGCGCGAACGCCGCCGAGGTCTCGGGCCTCGCCCGTGCGTATCTGGGCGCGGCGCACGGGCGTTCGGCGGCGGGGCGGGTCGGCGCGTTCTTCCGACTCATTGGTGCGGTGCTCGCCCTCCGGCGCGGTGCGCCCGCACCTGACGAAGGCGAAGAAGGTCGTTGAGACGACTGCCCCGTCAGCCGGCCGGCGAGCGCGCGACGATGCGATCCCGCACCTGCTGCCCCGAGAGCACCGCCATCGGCATGCCGCCGCCCGGGTTCACGCTGCCGCCGACGAAGTAGAGGTTGGCGTACTTGCTGCTCTTCTTCGGCACCTTGAACCCCTTGTTCAGCTTACGGTCTGAGACTACGCCGTAGATGGCGCCCCGGTTGGAGTAGTAGCGGCTCTCGATATCCTCCGGGGTCCACATGTCCTCCACGATGATGTGCCGCCGCAGGTCTTCCAGGCCCATCCTCTCCAGCTTGTCCAATGCCCGTTCACGCAACTGCATGTACTCGTCCCGCGTGAAGCGCCGGTCCTGGAGATGGGGGATGTGGGGCAGGACCTTGATGTTCTCACACCCGGGCGGGGCCTGCGTGGGGTCTGTGCGAGCCGGGGCAACGACGTAGAGCGTGGGGTCTTCCGGCATTACCTTGCGGTGGAACACGTCTTGGAAGTGTTTGCGAGGATTCCCTGAGAAGAAGAAGCTGTGATGCCCCAGTTGCGGGTACTCCCGGTCGACGCCGAGGTGAAGGACGAGGCCGGAGCATGCCGGCTCGAACTTGCTCAGCTTCCGAAGGAAGCGCGGAGGTTCATGCAACAACCGTTCATAGGCGGGGATGACCTCCATGTTGCAGACGAACAGCTCCCCGCGGACGCGGCTACCGTCGCTGAGTTCGGCCGCCGTCACGCGGTCTCCGTCCGACACCAGTCCCACCACCTCCGTGCCCAGGTGCAGCCGGACGCCCACCTCGTCGGCCAGGCGCTTGAGCGCGAGCGCCAGCTTGAACAGGCCGCCCTCGACGTACCACAGGCCGTATTCGGACTGCGCGTGGGACAGCAGGTTGAGAACGGCCGGCGCATCGTATGGAGAGGAGCCGACGTATTTGGCGAAGAAACTGAGGATGTGCCGCAGGTACCCGTTGCGTACGTGCCGACACACGCCCGCATGCATGCAGTGAAACAGGTCGAAGTCCCTGGGTGCGAAGACGAAGCCGCTGGACTTCGCCATCCCCCAGGCCGTGTCCACTCCGCGCTCGAAGTAGGGGGGAGCGGATGCATCATAGAGGCGCCGGGAGTACGCGGCGAACCGCTCGAGGTCCGAGCGGTCCGCGTGGGCAAGGCAGGCGTTGCGCCGGACGGTCTCGGCGGGGTCGGCGAAGAGGTCGATCCGGGTGCCGTCTTCGAAGAAGTTGCGCCAGTGGGGGCTCAGCGCGCGGAGCTCCACGTAGTCGGCCATCCGGCGCCCGTGCCCTTCGAAGAGCCGCTCGAAGTACTGCGGTAAGGTGAGGATCGAGGGCCCCAGGTCAAAGGAGAAGCCTTCCTTCTCCAAGACGTTCAGCTTCCCGCCGACGTGGTCGTTCTTCTCAAAGACGTCGACGCGATAGCCGGCGGCAACGAGCGAGAGGGCGGCCGAGATTCCGCCCAGTCCCGCGCCCACGACGACAACGCTGCGCTCCCCCGATTGACTCATGGCCGAGCTTCCCCCCGCAAGGGCACCTGACGTGGCTCCGTAAGGCCTGGCCGTGTGAACCCGAGTCTGAGCCATGATAGGATGCGTGGCGGCGCCATGCAATGCGCTGGGGGCATGAGGCACTACGGCGTTGTGGTCGCCGGGCCGGGGGAGACTTGCCGCTCAAATGGATCGAGGTTACATTACGTAGGATCTCGCGCATGCGTGCGCGGGCCCTCTGGGCGGGGGAGATGGAGATGCCTCAGAAGCACGTTGTGATCGTGGGTGCCGGCCCGGGCGGGCTGACCAGCGGCATGATCCTGGCGCACCGCGGGTTTCGCGTCAGTCTGTTCGAGAAGAAGGACGTGGTCGGCGGGCGCAACGCCGCGCTGCAGCTCGGCCCGTTCAAGTTCGACACGGGGCCGACCTTCCTCATGATGCGTTTCATCCTGGACGAGATGTTCCGCGCGGCTGGCACCGAGGCGCAGGATCGGCTTGAATTCACGCGCCTCGACCCTATGTACGAACTGCTCTTCGAGGACTTCCGGCTGACGTTCACCGACGACCACGATCGGATGCGCGAGCAGATCGCCGCGCACTTCCCCGGCAGGGAGGCGGGGTTCGATAGGTTCCTCAGCAGTGAGAAGAAGCGGTTCGAGCGGCTCTACCCGTGCCTCCAGAAGCCCTACAGCAGCATGTGGGCGTTGCTTGCGCCCACGTTCCTGCGCGCCCTGCCCGTCATGTCGCTGACGCAATCCGTCTTCGGCACCATGCACGACTACTTCCAGAGCGATCCGCTCACGCTCTGCTTCACGTTCCAGTCCAAGTACCTGGGCATGTCTCCGTGGAAGTGCCCCGCCGTTTTCAGCATGCTGCCCTACATCGAGCACGCTTACGGCATCTACCACACGACGGGTGGGCTAAGCGAGATATCGACCGCGATGGCTGGCGTGCTCGAGGAGAGGGGGGGCGAACTGCACCTGAGCACGCCCGTCTCACGGCTGACAGTCGACGGCGGCGGTGTCAAGGGCGTTCAGCTCGAGGACGGCCAGAGCATCCCCGCCGACATCGTGATCGCCAACGCCGACTTCTCGCAGGCAATGTGCGACCTGGTTGAACCGCGCTGGCTGCGGAAGTGGCACCCAGACCTGCTGGAGAGGAAGGCCTACTCCTGCTCCACCTTCATGCTCTACCTGGGCCTGGACAAGGTCTACGACATGGCCCACCACAGCATCGCGTTCGCCCACGACTACCGCGCCAACCTGGAGGACATCGCCGACCGGATGATCCTGTCGGAAGACATGTCCTTCTACGTTCGCAACGCGTCGGTCAACGACCCCACTCTCGCACCGGTGGGGAAGTCAGCGGTCTACGTGCTCGTGCCCGTGCCCAACTGCCGTGCGGACGTCGACTGGGCGAAGGAGAAGGGCAGCTTCCGCGACAAGGTACTCGATGCCATCGAGGCGCGCACACCCATGCGTGACATCCGCCAGCACATCGAGCAGGAGCGCGTCATTACGCCGTTCGAATGGCGGGACGACTACGACATCTACGCCGGCGCGACCTTCAGCATGGCGCACTCGATATCGCAGATGCTCCACAGGCGGCCGCACAATCAGTTCGAGGAGTTGAGGAACTGCTACCTCGTCGGGGGTGGCACGCACCCCGGGAGCGGCCTCCCCACCATCTACGAGTCCGGCCGTATCACTGCGAACATGATATCGGCACGCTTCGGGGTGCCGTTCGAGCCACCGGCGCCCCTGCCAGCAGCGTCCGGGGAGTGACGCCTCCTCATTCGGCCTGCCGGACCCGCTCGACCAGGTTTGCGCCGCCGGCCCGCAGTGCCTTCGGCGAGATGTCCGAACCGTCAGGGCACGCACGGTGACTGCGTGCAGGACTGCTGGTCAGCTCGCGGTGGGTTGGGGGCCACGGAGTCCCGACAGGCGCACCTACACGAACACGATCCAGCTTCTCTTCGACCCGGGAGTCTTCCGGGCTATCTGGCAGACGCGGCTCGGTTGAGAAGGGGTCTTGCTCACTCCTTCGCCAGTCGGGCGTTCCCATCGCCGTGCCTGTGCTCGTGCTCAGCGCCAATAGACTCACGGCTCTCGGCGCGAATCTGCCTCTTCGGGCATCGGGGAACCTCCTCTGCGCCGGAAACAACCCTGCAAAGGAGAAGCACGAGAAGCATCGCGATCCCCATCGCCGTGTACGGCAGCAGGAGGGTATCCATCCAGCTTCCACCGACCGCATTCTTGGCGGGGCGGCCTACGTCGCCGAACGTCCGCATGGTGCCAAGCACTGCCAGGAGCGAGGCGCAGATGGCGAGCGTGAAGCTCACACCAGTCGGGAACACTTCGACTCGTCTCAGGGTCGTTAGGATCACGGTGAACAGAATGGCGAACAGTGCTGCCCCTATTAGCAGGATTACGGGGCTGGCAAAGGTCTGGAGGGACTCGTTCATCTCAGGCGCTCCTTCTTGTAGTCAGAGTCGACGTGTTCAGTGGCCTTGTCCCTGATCTCAGCCAGCTCAGCTGAGAACCACCTGAGGACCTCTGCCTTGTTGGCTCTCGTCGTCAGGGGACGGAGACGTCTCTCGGTGAAGTAGTTCAGCACGCCAGGGACAGTGCAGTCTGCCAGGTAGTCTACAATGGCAAGCGGGAGCTTCAGGAGGTTGAGATACTGAGTGACCCGGGCACGGGAGACGCCGAACATGACAGCCACTTCGGCGCGAGTTCGGCTTGGTTCAGCGTCCAGGCAAGCCCGGTATCGGAAGGCTTCGAGGATGGCGTTGCGATGCCCGTCGGAATGGTCGAGCTGCAGCAACTGGCGCTTGGTCAGACGGCCAGATTTGGCAAATCTGGGCGGTTTCTCGCCCAGCCGATACGCATGGGATTTGCTGAACCAGGTTCCGTAGAAAGGACTTACAGCAGCAAGGAACAGGGCAGAAGTGGTTCGTCTGGAGTCAAAACCGGGGAGCCACTTCCATGTACGCGAACTCCACGAGCGCCCCTGGTTAGCGCAGCGGCGTCGTTCTGCCCTCGTTGATGGTGCGCCCACATGCCGTCGTGGCAACGACTTACGTCACTTCGCTCGTCTGGCAGTACTCTCTGGTTCGCGAAGCGCTGCGCTCGGGGTGCGGCCGCAAGGCTTGCTGATGCCCAGACTCTCAGACTCTCGGCTCTGTCCTGGGCCGTTGGCTAACGCAGCATTTGCGCTCGCAGCCCGAACGCGACAAATCGCAGATCACCGCACGGCCACTTCGTACCACAGCGTCCCGTGCGGCGGGCCGATGGATAGCACTGCCCGACCGGCCCCGTCGGCGGAGACCGCGACCGCCTCGCCGCGCTGACCGCGCTCGTCCAGCGCCCAGGCCTCAACGGCCACCGCCGGCACCGGCAGCGTGATCCGCGCGGGCACGACCTCCACCAGCGTCGGCGGCTCGCCCCAGTTGTTCCGCACCGTCACACGGCCCTCGTCCAGCTCCTCCCAGCCCCAGCCGCTGTTCTGTCTGTGCCCTGCCGCCGTGATGAGCAGACGGCACGCACCGGCCCCCGCGGCCGAAGGCACGTTGCCCTCCATCGCAGTGACGCTCACCGCGCTGAAGCCGTCCTGCAGCGTGTCGCCCGGCTCGATGACGAGTCCGCCCATGTCGAACCGCTTGCCGCCGACGAATCCGACCACGGCTTTGCTCTCCGCAGTGTCCACCGTCACCACGCCGCGCCCCTCGGAACTCACGTCCCAGACCAGTTCGCCGGTGTCGGAGACGAATCGGCCGTCCGGCAGCGACACCTGGTCGGGCCGCAGCGCTCCCGCTGGGATCTGCCGCCCTTCGGTCGCGATGGCGACCTTATG
This sequence comes from Planctomycetes bacterium SM23_32, assembly GCA_001303885.1. Taxonomy (GTDB): domain Bacteria; phylum Planctomycetota; class Brocadiia; order SM23-32; family SM23-32; genus SM23-32. The sequence continues at coordinate 9,692 of LJUE01000054.1, forward strand.
CAGCAACGCCGTCCGCGGCGTCACGCCGCCGTCCTCGGCCGTCACCAGTTGCCAGGGCCAGCTCGACGGGAGCCGCTCCAATTCGGCTTCTATGCCCACCTCGGCCACGACCTGTTGCTCGGCCGGACGCACGTCGCCGCGCCGGAATAGGGCCATCGCCGGGACCAGGCCGGCCATGCGCACCGGGTCCTGGTGGATGTTGAACCACCTCACAGAGCGCCGCTGGTCCCAGCCGTCCTCGCTGCCATAGCGCGAGAGCGACAGGTAGTCCCAGTCCTGCAAGGCCGCGTAGGCCGCGTAGAGGATGTCGGCTTCCGCGCCGTGGCTGTTGGGCGCGGCGTGGCCGTACTCGGTCACGCATTGGGGCTGGCCGAGGACGCGGCGAAGAGCCAGATCGGTCAGGTTGCCACCCGCATCGTTCACCATCGCCGCGTTGCTGACGTACCAGTCGTTCTCGTCCCATGGCCGGTTCGGAAAGACGGGATGCGTCCAGTACGTGTGCGCGTCCGAGCAGTCCATACCGGCCATCATGTTCGGCGTGCTGCAGCCGGTCGCCGTCCCGATCACCAGCCCCGTGACGCCGAGTTCGTCCCTGTAGTACCGGCGCATCTCCCGCCAGTAGCCGTCCTCCGTCTCCCAGAGGAACCGGACCCAGTCGCGGCTGGCGTCGGCCGTGCGCCGCCCCCCGGTGCGGGACAGCAGAAGCGGGACCGTGCCGCCCTCGGCGCTCTCGCCCTCGCTCAGGCCAGTCAGCCCGCCCTCGCGGAACGAGACATCGGCCACGTAGTAGACGCCGGTCGGCACCATCAGGTCGAAGATCAGGCGCGCGTCATCGTCGTCCGCGCCGGAGATGAAGCCGTAGCGGAACTCCTGCCATTCGGTCGTCAGTTCTGCGGGGGCCGGGGACGCAAGGCGTTGCCACGGCGGATGCGCCTCCTCGAAGCCGATCTGCAGGGCGAGCGGCTCATCGGCCCTGGCCCGGAAGGTCGCCGTGTAGGCCTGCCCCTGGCGGACGGCCAGGTTCTGCTGCTCGAAGCGGACCGGCCAGCCGCTCTCCGGCGGCTTGGTCACCGTCACGCACGCCGCCCGGACGCCCTGCGGCAAGCCGGGCGGGCCCTCGACCACATCCATCCCGCCCTGGGCGTTGTGATGCAGCTCGATGACCCATCGGTCGAGCCCCGCAGCGAACTCACCGTTGACAAGCAGCTCGCGGCCGAGCGGCTCGGCCGTCCTGTCCCACGCCTCGCGCAGCCGGTCGGTCGTCTCATAGCGCTCCGCGAGCC
>LJUE01000055.1 GCA_001303885.1 Planctomycetes bacterium SM23_32
GCCATGATGGCGAACGGCCTGGCCGGACGCCGCTTGCGCGCCCTCAAGCGGGCCACGACGTCCTCCCGCGTGGCGTCGCAGGCCAGGTGGAAGCCGCCGACGCCCTTGACGGCCAGTATGGCCCCCTCGGCCAGCATGCGGCGGGCCCGCGGCAGCGGCTCGTCCAGCTGCTGCCCGTCAGGCGCCAGGAAGCACAGCGACGGCCCACATTGGGGACACGAGAGCGTCTGGGCATGGAAACGCCGGTCGGCCGGGTCGGCATACTCCGCGCTGCACCGCTGGCAGGGCGGGAACTGGTCCATCGAGTTCGTGGCCCGGTCGAATGGCACCTGCCGGGCGATGCTGAAGCGCGGCCCGCAGGCCGTGCAGGTGTCGAACGGGTAGCCGAACCGCCGGTCGCCCTCGTCGCTCAGTTCGGCCCGGCACTGCCGGCAGGTCGCCAGGTCCGGCGGGATGGGCAGCAGGCTGCGTCCGGCGGCGTCGCTCGCCTCGATGCAGAAGCCGCGCTCACCGCGCGGTTCGACCTCCTCCACGATCAGCTCATCCACCCGGGCGCGCGGCGGGGCGATGTCGCGGAAGTCCCGCACCAGCGCCTCGAGCGTCGCCTCATCGGCCTCGGCCTCGAGCACCACGCCCTCGGGCGTGTTGCGGATGCTGCCGGCGCAGCCGCGTTCGGTGAGCGCGCGGTAGAAGGCGGGCCGAAAGCCCACGCCCTGCACGCGACCGTGCACGGTGATGCGGCAGCGTCGGGGCGCCGTGTCGGATCGGGGCACGTCAGTCATGGGAGGGCCGCCGGCGCGTGCCGTCATCGGCCGGCGACCTGCTCCTGGTAGTAGCCGCAGAGATGGTTGACGGGGCAGTTCTCGCAGTCGGGTTTCTTCGCCGTGCAGATGCGTCGCCCGTGCGTGCCGAACACGAGCGTGGCCTGCCAGCGGCGCTGGTGGGGGATCAGCGCGCAGAGCTCCTCCTCGATCCTGTCCGGGTCCTTCTTGGAGGCCAGTCCCAGCCGGGTGGAGACGCGCTTAACGTGGGTGTCCACGGCGAGCGTGTGCCTGCCGAATGCCTCGCCGAGCACGATGTTGGCCGTCTTGCGCCCTATGCCGGGCATCTGCCGGAGCGTCTCGAAGTCGTCCGGCACGTTGCCGTCGTGCTGCTCGGCGATGGTGCGGCAGACCTCGCGCACACTGGCCGCCTTCTGGCGGAAGAAGCCCGTCGGCCGCAGCATCTTCTCCAGCGTGCCCTCGGGGGCGGCGGCCAGGTCGGCGGCCGTCGGGTATCGCTCGAAGAGCTCCGGCGTCACCTCGTTGACCTTCTCATCGGTGCACTGGGCCGCGAGGATGGTGGCAACGAGCAGTTGGAGCGGGCCCTCGTAGTGCAGGTAGATGCGGGCTTCGCTATGCGTCTCGCCCAGGATGTCAAGTATCTCGCGCGCTTTATCGGGCGATGGGCCTCTGGGCCTCGGACCGGTTGCCATGGAGCCCCCCTCCCCCGCAGCTAACGGGCCTCCATGACGAAGATGGCCATGCTGGCCAGCAGGTTGGCCAGCAGGCCGGGCAGACGGCAGTAGCCAGGCGTCAGATACATGCGGTCTATGACCTTCAGGTGCAGCTCCTGGCAGAGGGCGAAGAAGTCCTTGATCGTGAGCAGGTGGATGTTGGGCGTCTCGCACCACCGGTAAGGCAGCACGCGGGTGACGGGCATGCTGCCCTTCAGGAGCAACTGGAGCCGCACACGCCAGTGGCCGAAGTTGGGGAAGCTGATGATGGCCCGCCGCCCGACCCGCAGCATCTCGCGCACGACCCGGTCGGGGCGGACCGTCTGCTGGAGCGTCTGACTGAGTATGACGCAGTCGAAGCGCCCGTCCTCGAACATGGCCATCCCTTCCAGCATGTCGCCGTGGTAGACGGGCACGCCGCGGGCGATGCACTTCTGCACCTCGGCCAGGTCCACGTCTATGCCGAAGCCGTCCACGCCTTTGCGGTCAATCAGCTCGCGCAGCAACTGGCCGTCGCCGCAGCCCAGGTCCAGCACGCGGGCGCCGGAGGCGACGTCCTGTTCGATCAGCCGGTAGTCGAGCCGGACGGGCATCTGCCCCTCTCCCCGTCAGTCGAGGGCCTGCTTCAGGTCCTCGATCAGGTCATCGGCCCTTTCGATCCCGGCCGAGAGCCGGACGGTGTTCGGCCTGACGCCGAAGCTCACGCGCCTCTGCTCCGGCAGGTACAGCATGGTGGTCAGCACGGGGAGGCAGACCAGCGTCTCGGTGGCGCCCAGGCTGACGGCGTGGTAGATGAGGTCGAGCTTTTCCACGAAGCGTTTGGCCTCCTCCTGCGTCTGGCCCACGTCGAAGGCCAGCACGCCGCCGAACCCGTTCCTCATCTGGCGCCGCGCGATCTGGTGGCCCGGGTCGGACGGCAGCCCCGGATAACAGACTCGCGTGACCCGCGGGTGGGCGGCGAGGAACTCGGCGACGGCCTGTGCGTTCTCCGCCATCTTGGCCGCCCGCAGGTCCAGCGTCTTCAAGCCGCGCTCCAGACGCGAGGCGGAGTAAGGGTCGAGGGTCGTGCCGATGGCCTGGCGGGTGAACCACAGCTCGTTGTAGTACTCCTTGGTGGCGCACGCGATGGCGCCGGCCATCAGGTCGTTGTGTCCGCCCAGGCCCTTCGTGGCGCTGTGGACCACCAGGTCGGCCCCCAGAGACAGGGGGAGCTGGTGATAGGGCGTGGCGAACGTGTTGTCCACCACCAGCATGGCGCCGACGCGGTCCGCCTGCTCGCGCAGCCTGGCGATGTCCACTATCTTGCAGAGCGGGTTGCTGGGGGTCTCGCAGAAGATCATGCGCGTGCTGTCGGTCACGTGCGCGGGCACCTGGTCGTGATCGGCAGCGTTCAGCCAATCCACCGTCACCCCGAACCGCTCCAGGATCAGCGAGACCTTGTAGTTGGCCCCGTAGACGTCGTGGAAGGTGAGCAGCCGGTCGCCCCGGTGAAGGTAGGTCAGCAACACCATGGTGATGGCCGCCATGCCGGAGGTGCCGACCACGCAGTCCACCGCGCCCTCCAGGGCGGCTATCTGCTTCTCGACGGCGCGCACGGTGGGGTTGTCGTCCCGATGGTAGGTGTAACCGTCCACCTCGCCGTCAGTTATCTTGCGCAGCACCTCGAAGGAGAGGTACTCGTAGTTGACTGCACTGACGATGGGGGTGACCATCGGCTTGTTGCCGTAAGGGGTCAATGGGTCGGTGCCGTCCATCGCTGTCCTTCCGCGTTGCAGGTGGTCAGGGGGAAGCGGCCGGAGCGCCCTGCGGCTCGGGGCGGGGCGGCTTGCCGCGCGTGACGGCGGCATAGGTGTTGCGCAGGAAGCCGGCCATCGCCTCCGCGAGCTCCTCGTCCTCCAGCAGGAAGGCGTCGTGGCCGTACTCGCTCTGGAACTCGCAGAACGTCGTCTGCACCCCGTTGGCCTGGAGCGCCCGCACTATCTCCTTCGAGTGGTGCGTGGGGAACAGCCAGTCCCCGCTGTAGGAGATCACGAAGACGCGGCTCCTCACCCCCTTGAAGGCGTCAATCAGCGTGCCGTGGTCAGCCGCCGGGTCGAAGTAGTCCATCGCCTTGGTAATGTAGAGGTAGGAGTTGGCGTCGAATCGCTCCACGAAGCTGTCGCCCTTGTGGCGCAGGTAGCTCTCGACCTGGAAGTCGGGCGGGCCGAAGTCGTAGCCCACCTCATCGCGATCCTGGAGGCTGCGGCCGAACTTGTCGCGCATCGAGTGCTCGCTCAGGTAGGTGATGTGGCCCACCATGCGGGCCACCGCCAGGCCGCGGTTGGGCGGAGTGGCGCCGTAATAGCTGCCGCCCCGCCAGTTTGGGTCGCTGTAGACGGCCTGCCGCCCCACCTCGTCGAAGGCGATGCCCTGGGCGTCCAGCCGACTGGTGGTCGCGATCGGAATGGCCGACTCCACCATCTCGGGGTAGTCAATGGCCCACTGGAGCACCTGCATCCCGCCCATCGAGCCGCCGGTCACGCAGAGCAGCTTCTCCAGGCCCAGGTGCTCGGTCAGCAGCGCGTGGTGGACCTTCACCATGTCGCTGACGGTCACCATGGGGAAGTCCAGCCCGTAGGGCTCGCCGGTCCGCGGGTTGATCGAGGACGGCCCCGTGCTGCCCTTGCAGCCGCCGATGCAGTTGGCGCAGACGACGAAGTAGCGGTCGGTGTCTATGCCTTTGCCGGGACCGATCATCACGTCCCACCAGCCCGGCCTGGCGTCGTCCGGGGAGTGGAGGCCGGCCACGTGGGCGTCGCCGCTCAGGGCGTGGCAGATGTAGATGGCGTTGTCCCGCTCGGGCGTCAGCTCGCCGTATGTCTCATAGGCGACGTCAATGGGGCCGAGCTTGACGCCGCTGCGCAGGACCAGCTCGTCCGGCGGCTCAGCGAAGCGCCAGTTCCTGGTCTCGACAATGCCGACAGAACCGCCCTGGGCCATGGCGCGCAAGATGCTCCCTGACAGGTCGAGGCGCCCCCCGGGCCGATGCGGGCCAAGGGCCGGAAAGCTACATGCTACTGCACGCCCGATACAATCTCAAGCCTTCAAGAGCGCCCGGTCGAGGTCCTCAATGATGTCCTGCACGTCCTCGATGCCCACCGAGAGGCGCACGAAGTCCGCCGTCACGCCCGTCTGGAGCTGCTCCTCCTCGCTGAGCTGCTGGTGCGTGGTGCTGGCCGGGTGGATGGCCAGCGTGCGGGCGTCGCCGATGTTGGCCAGGTGGCTTATCAGCTCCAGGCTGTTGATGAACCGCTTGCCGGCCTCCACGCCGCCCTTCACGCCGAAGCCGACCATCGCCCCGAACCCGCCGCTCAGGTACCTGCTGGCCAGCTCGTGCGTCGGATGGTCCGCCAGCCCGGGGTAGTTCACCCACGTCACCTTGTCGTGGCCCGCTAGGAAGTCGGCCACGGCCGCCGCGTTCTCGCAGTGGCGCGCCATGCGCAGCGACAGCGTCTCGATGCCCTGAAGCACCAGGAACGCGTTGAACGGGCTGATGCAGCCGCCCATGTCCCGCAGTATCTGCACGCGCGCCTTCACGATGTAGGCCGCCTCGCCGAACTGCTCCACGTAGCGGATGCCGTGGTAGCTGGGGTCGGGCTCCACCATCTCGGGGAAGCGCCCGCTCGCCGCCCAGTCGAACCGCCCGCTGTCCACCAGGACGCCGCCGATGCTGTTGCCGTGGCCGCCCAGGTACTTCGTCAGAGAGTGCATGACGATGTCCGCGCCGTGCTCGATGGGCCGGCAGAGGTAGGGAGAGGCCATTGTGTTGTCCACCATCACGGGAATGCCGTGGGCGTGGGCCAGCTCGGCGACGGCCTGGAAGTCCGGCACGGTGAGGCGGGGGTTGCCGATGGTCTCGAAGAAGAGCAGCCTGGTGCGGTCGGTGATCTTCGCCTCGAACTCAACGGGGGCGTCGCTGTCGGTGAAGACCACCTCGATGCCGAGCTTGCGCGCGAAGGTCTGGCTGAACAGCGTGTATGTGCCGCCGTAGAGGCCGCTGGAGGAGACAATCTGGTCGCCCTCGCCAAGTATGGCAAGGCAGCCGGCCGTGGTGGCCGCCTGCCCGCTGGCGAAGGCGAGCCCGCCGACGCCGCCCTCCAGCATGGCCACGCGCCTCTCCAGCACCTCGGTGGTGGGGTTCATGATGCGGGTGTAGATGTAGCCCGGCTGCTCCAGGGCGAAGAGCCGCGCCGCGTGGTCGGTGTCCTCGAACAGGTAGGACGTCGTCTGGTAGATGGGCACGGCGCGCGCGTGGGTGTCGCGGTCGGGCGTGTGGCCGCCGTGCAGGGCGATGCTGTCGAACCGCAGCCGGCGCTCCTCGCTCATGGTGCTCGGCTCCTTGGGGGGAGACGCACGAAAGGGGCACGCTTCAAGCCAAAGATAACTAAAACGGTGCATTTTGTCAAGTTACGCCGGCCACCCCCCGTTTTGGCTTGCCCCACCCTCAGGTGGTAGAATGCAGCTCAGGGCAGCCGGCGCAAGCGAGGACGGGCAGAGAGCGCGCCAGCCCTCCGAAGCCCGCCGTACGGTGCAGCGAACGAAGGAGCAGGAGCACCCCCCTTCGTTCGCCTGACGGCGAACTTCGGAGGGCAGGCGAGAAGGAGCACGAGAGAGGCGATGCGCAACGTCGAGGAATACCTGAGGCCGGACGTCATCCAGGAGGTGGCCCGGCTGGACCTGAAGGCGCGCTTCATCGTCGAGGGTTTCATCTCCGGCCTGCACGAGAGCCCCTACCACGGCTTCTCCAGCGAGTTCAGCGAGCACCGCAAGTACACCGCCGGCGACGACCCCAAGCACCTCGACTGGAAGGTCTTCGCCCGCACCGACAAGTTCTACCTGAAGCGCTTCGAGGCCGAGACCAATCTGGACTGCCACATCCTGCTGGACGCCAGCGAGTCCATGGCCTACAGCTACGGCGGGGTGATCACCAAGCTCGAGTATGCCATTTACATGGCCGCCGCGCTCGGCTACATGATGATCCACCAGCAGGACAACGTGGGCCTTGTGGCTTTCGATGAGGAAGTGACCAACGTGGTGCCGGCCAAGAGCAAGCGCTCGCACCTGGTGGCGATCCTGGGCGTGCTGGCCGGCTCGCTGCGGCACAGGCCCTCGCGGCTGGCCGCCTGCCTGCACAGGGCGGCCGACCTGGTGCGCTCCCGCGGTGTTGTCATCCTTTTCAGCGACCTGATCCCCGCCGAGGACGAAGACCAGGAGCAGGTGATGGAAGGCCTGCGCCACATCCGTTACCGGGGCCACGACGTCATCTGCTTCCAGCTGCTGGACCACGCCGAGCTGACCTTCCCCTTCGAGGGGCCCACGCAGTTCGTGGACGTCGAAAGCCTTAGGGCGCTGCGGGCGGACCCTCAGGCCGTGGCGGGCGTCTACCGCGAGGAGTTGCAGCGTTTCATCGGCCGCTACGCGGAGGGCTGCCGCCACGCCGAGATAGACTTCGTCCCGGTGGACACGGCGGACTCCTTCGACCGGGTGCTCCTGTCCTTCCTGAGGCGGCGGCAGACGAAGTTCTGAGACTCCGCGGGGACCACGAAGCCCGATGTGGCAGGTGACGTTCACACACGTGGGTGCGCTGTGGCTGGCGGCGGCGGCCGTCCTGCCGGTCATCATCCACCTGCTCTCGCGCCAGAGGCCACGTGTGGTGCGGTTCCCCGCCGTGCGGTTCATCCGCCTGAGCCAGCGCAGGAGCTTCCACCGCACCCGCCTGCGCCATCTGCTCTTGCTGCTGCTGCGCATGATGCTCATCGCCGTCTTCGCCGCGCTCATAGCCCGGCCCGTGCTGCGCCGTGGCGCGGGGGCGGCCGAGCCCGGCGGACCGGAAGGCACGCCGGCGGCGGTGATCGTCGTGGACGACTCCCTGAGCATGAGCTACCGGGCCGGCGATGCCACCTGGTTCGAGGCCGCCCGCAGCGGGGCGCTGGAGCTTGCGCGCAGCCTGCCGGCCGGCGTCCCGGCGGCCGTGATCACCACCTCGCACCCGCGGGGCAAGCTCATGCTCGAGCGCGAGGCGGTGGCCGACCGCGTGGCCGCGCTGCGCGCCGGGACCCGGGCGAACGCCTGCTGGAGCGCCCTGGAGAAGGCCGGCGAGATGCTGCACCACGAGGGGGCCTCGCGCCGCGACGTGTTCCTGTTCACCGACATGACCGAATCCGCCTGGGCCGGCCACCAGCGGCGCACGGCGCAGGTGGGGCCGGACGTGAACGTGCACATCGTAGACTGCGCGCCCCGAGGCGGGGCGAACGGCGCGGTGCAGGAGCTGCGCCAGGAGGGGGAGCCGGCCATCCTCGGGGCCGTGCTGCGGCTGGAGGCGCGCGTGCTGGCCTCGGCCGGGCCGCTGAAACGCACCGTGCAATTCGAGCTGGACGGCGCGGCCCTGGAGCGCCACGCGCTGGACCTGGCCGCCGACGAGGAGGCCAGCTTCACCTTCCGCGCGCTGCTGGGCAAGAGCGGCCACCACTGGGGGCGGGTCGCCTTCCTGAACCCCGACGCTCTGCCCGAGGACGACGCGCGCACCTTCACCGTGGAGGTCGTGCCGGAGGTCGGCGTCCTGTGCGTAGAGGACGACCCGGAGGCCGCCCTTGAGTCAGCCTCCTACTTCCTGCGCCTGGCGCTGAACCCGTGGGAGGAGCCGGGCCGGGGCGTCTTCCGCGTCGAGCGCACCTCGCCGGCCGGCCTGGAGGAGCTGTCCCTGGGCCCCTACGACGTGGTGGTGCTGGCGGGCGCCCGCCGCATGAGCGAGGCCGCCTGGAACCGGCTGGACGCCTACGTCTCCGGCGGCGGCGGCCTGCTGGCCTTCCTGGGGCCGGAGGCCGAGGACGCCTACCGGACGCCGGCCGCCCGCGCCGTGCTGCCGGCCCAGGTCGGGGCGGAGGTCGCCGCGCCGGCGGACGCCCCGTTCGGACTCAGGATCGTCAGCACGGGCCACCCCTTCGTGACGGCCCTCCTGGAGTCGGGCGCCTCGCTGGCACAGGTCCGCTTCGACCGCTGCCGGCGCGTAGTGCCCGCCCCGGACGCCGTCGAACTGCTCAGCCTGGGTCCGGACCTGCCGGCCCTGGTGGTCTCCGAGATGGGCGGCAGGACGGCCGTGTTCGCCGCAACGGCGGACGACAGCTGGGGGTGGTTCGCCAGGACGGAGCCGTTCACGCCGTTCTGCCACGAACTGCTGTTCTTCCTGGCCGGCCGCTCGCCGGGCAGTATCCGCAGCGTGCCGGTCGGCACCCAGGTGCCCATCACCTTCGAGACCAGCAGCTGGCCCACCATTGTCTACGTCACCGCGCCGGGCGCCCGTGAGCCCGAGCGCCTGCTGCCCGGCACGACGCCCGGGCGGCACACCTACTGGAAGACCGACCGGCCCGGCTACTACCGCGTTGACCTGGAGCAGCATGACCGCAAGTGGCGCACCGGGTTCGCCGTGAACACCGCCCCCATCGAGAGCCGCATGGGCAAGGTGGAGTTCGAGGAGATCAAGGAAGCCATTCGGGCCGGCAGCGTGCGGCTGGCGGCGGAGGCCTCCTTCGGGGCAGACGCCGCGGGCGGCGAAGGCGGTCTGAGGGAGCTGACTCCCTACGCGGCGCTGCTGGCCCTGGCGTTGCTGGTGGCCGAGTGTTTCCTGGCGAACCGCTTCTACGTGGGCGAGCGCGCCAGCACCCCCGGGTAGCCCCCTACCGGAACGGCGACGCCGCCCTGTCGAGCATCCGTTTGATCCAGGTCGGCCGCAGCGTGATGGCGTCGTGGGGGCACACCTCGGTGCAGCAGTAGCAGGCGATGCACTTGCGTGGGGCCACGCGGTAGCGGCCGGCGGCCTCATCGAGCCCGATCGCCCCGCTGGGGCAGTTGCGGGCGCACTCGCCGCAGACGCGGCATCTCGCCTGGTCAATGACGGCCCGGCGGGTGACGAGCGCCCCGAACGTGCCCCGGAAGAACCAGCGCGGCACCATGCGCAGCAGCAAGCCGCTGGCGTAGGCCGGCGGGCGGGCGAAATCCTGCGGCGCGAAGGCCGACGCCGGCTCCCCCCTGACCACGATGCTGGCC
>LJUE01000056.1 GCA_001303885.1 Planctomycetes bacterium SM23_32
CGCTCAAGCCCCTGCCCCTGTGCTTCTTCGAGCGCGGGGAGATGGCGTCAGCCGACTTTGCGGCCGAGCCCGGCGACACGGTGACGGTCGAGGTGGTCATGCAGTTTGCCGAGGCGGACCACGACCGCTTCGCGCCGATGATTGACCCCTACGGCCAGTGTCGCTACGCGGAGTGGCCGGAGAAGGTGGGCAGCGACGCCGAGCTCGTCGCAGACATCGCGCGCGAGGACGAGGAGCTGGCCGGGATGCCACCGCCGGCCGACGGCGACCGTTTCGGGGGCTACAGGGACGCCGGCTGGCGCGAGGAGGGCGCCGGCTTCTTCCGCCTGGTCCGCCGGCAGGGATACTGGTGGCTGATCACGCCCGAGGGCAACCCCTGCTTCTACCTGGGCGTGTGCGGGTTCCCGGGCCCGACGTGGCCCGCCACGCCCGTGACGGGGCGCGAGCACCTGTTCGAGTGGTTGCCCCCGGACGAGGAGCCCTGGTCGGGGGGCACGGGCTGGGACTACTGGGGCGACGCCGAGCGCACGCGCTACGTGGCCTTCCACTCCTTCAACCTGATCCGCAAGTACGGGCCCGACGGATGGAAGGAAGCCACGGGCGAGCGCGGCGTCCGCCGGCTCAAGGCATGGGGCTTCAGCGGCGTGGGCAAATGGGGCGGCCACGCCGACCTGGTCTCGTTGCCTGTGCTGCAACGCCGGGGCGCGCCCAGCCTGGTGAGGCACCCGGACGTGTTCGACCCCGAAGTCCGGGAGCGCTTCCAGCAGGACCTGGAGTCCCAGATCGCGCCGCGTCGGGACGACCCGACCGTCCTCGGCTGGTCGCTTGGCAATGAGTTCGATGAGATCGTCACGCTTGATGAGGTGAGGGACATACTGCGCAAGCCGGCCGCGACGCCGGCCAAACGGGCGCTGCTCGACTACGCCCTGGAGGAGCTTCACGACGGCTCACTCGACGCCCTCGCTGCCGCCTGGCAGATGGCGGCAAGCAGTCGGGCGGCGCTCTATGCCGCCGTGCCCGAGCCGCCCCCCGACGATCTGGAGATGCTGCGCCGGTTCTATGCGGACCGGTATTACGCGTTCATCTACGAGACGGTCAAGTCCGTTGACCCGAACCACCTGTACCTGGGCTTCTGGATCACGCCGGGCTGGTGGCAGAACGAGGCGGACTGGGGCCTGATCGCCCCGCACTGCGACGCCATCGGTTACGACCGCTACAGCGCCAGCTACGACGACGAGATGCTCAGGCGCCTCAAAGCGCAGACGGACAAGCCCGTCCTGTGCGGCGAGTTCAGCTTCCCGCCGTTCCACGACGGCATGCGCGCCTTCGGCCGCTACGGCGCCGTGCACGCCGCGGACGAGGAAGAGGCCGCCCGGCTCTACGACCGCTGGGTCCGCGCCGCCGCCGCGGACCCCTACTGCGTGGGCCTGGCATGGTTCACCTATCACGACCAGCCCATCACCGGCCGTGGCCCGGGTCGGGGCAACGAGGTAGTCATCGGCGAGCACTTCGCCTTTGGGCTGGTCACGGAGACGGACCGCGTCAAGTGGCCCCTGGTGCGGGGCATGCGGGAGACGAACCTCCAGGCGGCCCGCCAGCGTTTGTCGGCCAACGCCAGGCCGTGAGGCCGCGGCCATCGCCGCGTGACGTCGCGCCCACGGCAGTCTACTGGACGACGACGGCCGTGCCGCAGGCGGGCAGCACCTTCGAGCGCGGCTTCGCCTGGCGCCGGCGGCTCCTGCGAGTACCTCTTGACACTGCGGCCAGAGGCGGTATAATGCCGAGTTAGGAACAGTTCCTATTGAGGCCCCGGACCATGGCCGTCAGCGACCAGGAAGTGCGGGAGCGGATGGACGCCTTCATGCAGATGTGCAGGCGTTCCGGCCTCCGCGCCACGCACCAGCGGCGCGAAGTGTTCCGCGAGGTGGCGCGCACAGAAGAGCATCCCGACGTGGAGACGATCTACAGGCGCGTGAGAAAGCGCGTGCCCACCGTCTCGCTCGACACGGTCTACCGGACGCTCTCGCTGCTGGAGGAGAAGGGACTGCTCTGCCGGCTGGAGCCGTTCTCGGGGCGGGCGCGCTTCGATGCCAATACCGACTCGCACCACCACTTCATCTGCACGCGGTGCGGGCGCGTGCGCGATTTCGCCAGCGAGCAACTCGACGACCTTTCGGTCCCGCGGGAACTGCGCTCCTGGGGGGACGTGCGCTCCGTCCACGTGCAGGTCAGGGGGATCTGCGCCAAGTGCCGGGGCTGATAGCGGACGTTGCGATGGGATGAGGGCGGGTCAACGTCGTCCGATGCCTGGCACAAGGGGCTTGCCCCGATCCGGGGTGGCACGAATGGATGACTCGTTGCGGCAGACCCTGGTTGACGCTCAGCAGAACGAGATCACGGAGCACCACGTCTACAGAAACCTGGTTCGACGCGAGAGAGATCCACACAACCGCGAGGTCCTTGAGCGAATCGCGGACGACGAGTTGCGTCACTACGAGTTCTGGGCCGACTACACGGGCCGGCGCCCGGGCCCCCAGAAGGGAACGGTCTGGAAGTTCGTGCTGATCGCGCGGCTGCTGGGGCTGACGTTTGCCATCAAGCTGATGGAGAAGGGCGAGGAGCGCGCTGAGCGAGGCTATGAAAGGGTCGCGCGGGCGCTGCCCGAGGCGGCCGCCATTGTCAAGGATGAGAACGAGCACGAGAACGAGCTCCTGGCCTTGATTGACGAGGAGCGCCTGCGCTACGTGGGTTCGGTAGTGCTCGGTCTCAGCGATGCGCTGGTCGAACTGACGGGAGCCCTTGCAGGCCTGACGCTGGCCCTGAGGGACAGCCGGCTGATAGCCGTCATCGGCCTGATTACGGGCGTGGCCGCAGCGCTCTCAATGGGCGCGTCCGAGTACCTCTCGACGAAGGCCGAGGAGGGCGAGACGAAGTCGCCCGTCAAGGCGGCCGTCTACACGGGAGTGACCTACATCATGACCGTCGCGGTGCTCATCACGCCGTACCTGCTCCTGGGAGACCCTCTGGCAGCCCTGGGGCTCACGTTGACCGGGGCGCTGCTCATCATCCTGGCATTCTCTTACTACGTGGCCGTGGCGAAGGACTTGTCGTTCCGCCGCCGCTTCCTGGAGATGGCGGGCGTGAGCCTGGGGGTGGCCGCCGTCAGCTTCGGCATCGGGTATGTCGTCCGAGGAGTCTTCGGCGTAGATGTGTAGCAGCCAAGGCCACGCTGAACCTGCCCGCCACAAGGCGGAACTGGCTGTGCCGGGCGAGGTCAGCTGGCGGGGGAATGCGCGCTCAATGCGACCGCAGGTAAGGGGGCCGTGCAGCAGGTGACTCGGTGAAGGGGGCCGCGCTTCGTAACAGAGGAGGGCGCTCTTTCCCTGCAGGTCCATACCGTAACTCTTACGACGTAGGAGTTCCTTGCAAGCCTTGCCGTCGAAAGGAGGTGATCACATCGCTCGACCGTCGTGCAGCAGCCGGCGCCTCCCCGATGCGCCGGCCCTGACGGACCGGGGACAGGATCTCACCTACGCTTCAGAGCAATGAGGAAAGGAAAGACGATGGGAACGAGAGGTCGTGAGATCGTCGGAACAGACGTCGAGCAACTCCTCGCGCAACTCAACAGCGCTCTGGCGGACGAGTGGCTCGCCTACTACCAGTACTGGGTCGGCGCCAAGGTCGTCAAGGGGCCCATGCGCGGTGCCGTCGCGGGCGAACTCATCGAGCACGCCGGCGACGAGCTGCGCCACGCTGAGATGCTGGCCGACCGCATCATCCAGCTCGGAGGGGCGCCGCTCCTCAGCCCACAGGTGTGGTACGAGGCGACCGGCTGCGGCTACGACGCGCCGGAAGACCCGGCCGTTCCGGCCGTCCTTGCCCAGAACATCGCAGGCGAGCAGTGCGCCATCGGCGCCTACCAGAAGCTGCTCGACGAGGTCAGGGGCAAGGACGAGGTCACCTTCGCCATGATCGCCGCAATCCTGGCCGACGAGGTCGAGCACGAGGAGGACCTCCAGGCCTTCGTCGAGGACCTGGCGATGATCAAGTAGCTTCCGCCGCACGCGCGCCGGCACCCCGGGGCGCTGTGCGCGGTGGTGTCTTCACCGCATAGGGAGGTGTAACCGTGGCAAGAGTGGCACGGGAGATGGTCGAGAAGGCAGGAATTGACGTGGATGAGCTGCTGGAGCTTCTGGTCACGAACGCAGCAGCCGAGCTGACCACTTATTACTACTACACGATCCTCCGGGCCAACCTGATAGGGCTGGAAGGAGAGGGCCTGAAGGAGATCGCCGAGACCGCGCGGATCGAAGATCGCAACCACTTCGAGGCGCTTGTCCCGCGCATCTACGAACTCGGCGGCAAGCTGCCGAAGGACATGAACGAATTCCACGACTGCTCGGCGTGTCCGCCGGCCAGCCTGCCCGAAGACCCGAGCGACGTCCGGGCGATCCTGAAAGTGCTGGTCGAGGCCGAGAGGTGCGCAGTGCGCGGCTACACGCGCGTCTGCAATCTGACCGCCGGCAAGGACCACCGCACCTATGGCCTGGCCCAGGCCATCCTGAACGAGGAGATCGAGCACGAGTCCTGGTTCAGCGAGTTCCTGGGCGAAGGCCCCTCAGGCCACTTTCTGCGTCGCGGCGACACCTCGCCCTTCGTGGGGCCCTACATGAGGTGAGGGGCTGCGGGGCGGAGGGGGGCCGGCCGGCCTCCCTTCTCCCCTACCCCACGGGCCGAAGCAGCGCCACAGGATGACAGCCAGGAAGATCGAAGTGGAGACGGCCGAGGCGTTCGCACGGACGTTCGTCAAGGGCAACGTCCCGAAGATCAGCGCCGTGCGCTGCCTGGCGTGCGGCCACTTCGTGAAGCTGCGCAAAGAGCTGGGGCCGGACGTCCTGGACATCGTCGAGGGCGTGGCGAAGCCGGTGCAGCCGGAGAACTGCATCGGCGACGGGGCGTGCATGCTGGCCTGCCCCCCGCCTGGGCGTGGCAAAGGGCCTGATAAGACCCAGGCCACTCCGAGAAGCTCCCGCAGATAACGCAGTTCCCACCCGATTCCAGCGAATCCGTCCCGCTCCAGCTCCCGGCCGCCAGCTTCCTGCCCAGGTTGCGGGCCTTGTTGCGGTGACGCTTGCTCAACTCCGCCTCTGGTTCGCGCCCGGCCGGAGGGGTGAGAGGCGGAGCGGAGATGGTGCCTACTCGACGATGACGGCGGTGCCGTAGGCGAGCAGCTCCGCCGCCCCGCCCATCAACTGCGCCGTCGTCAAGCGCAGCCCCACCACGGCGTTCGCGCCCACCTCGGTGGCGTTCTGCACGAGCCGGTCCAGGGCCTGCTCGCGCGATTCGGCCATCAGCTTCGTGTACTCGCCGATCTCCCCGCCGATGACGTGGCGGAACAGCGCCTTGATGTCCTTGCCGATGTGACGCGCCCGGATCGTGTTGCCCCGCACCACGCCGAGCGTCTCGACGATGGCCTTCCCGGCAATGCCCTCGGTGGTGGCCAGTATCATCGCTTCACCTCCCTGGCGTACTTGTCAACCTTGCTCACGGCGAGTCGCTCGCGCAGCAGCGAGACGAACAGGATCACCGTCCCGAACACGAGCGCCACCACGCCCACCTTGAGCAGCACGGTGACGCCGGGGTCGCGCACGACCTCCTCGACCAGCTTGAAGCCGCCGTAGCAGAGCACGATGATGGCCCCCACCGAGAACAGCACCCACCCGATGCCGCGCTCCAGGCGGTTGTAGACGCTCTGCCAGTAGCGTTCCAGCTCGGCGTCCGAAGGTTCCTCGAACTTCATCATGGTCAGCTCCTCCTTGAGCTTGCGCAGTTCGGCAAGCTCCTGCCCGCACTGCTCGCATGCCCGGACGTGCTCCTCGAACCGGGCTCGCTGCTCGGCCGACAGCTCGCCGTCCAGGTAGCCGGTGATCAGCGGTCTGAAGTCGTCACAGCTCATGTTCCTGGTCCGCCAGCTCTTTGCGCAGGGACAGTCGCGCGTTGTGCAGTCGGGACATGACGGTGCCGATCGGGACGTCCAGCGCGTCGGCCATCTGCCGGTAGGTCATGCCCTGGAAGTGGTTCATGACGATGATCTCGCGGTGCATGGGCGAGAGCGCCAGGATGGCCTGCCAGACGCGGTCGCGGCGCTCGTTGCGTTCGGCCAGCAGCACGGGGCTGGACTGCTCGGCGGCCGACGAATGGATGTCGTCGAAACGGGCCGTCTTTAGCCGGGACCGGCGCCGCAGGCGGCTGACGCAGACGTTGCGCAGGATGGCGGCAAACCACGGGTAGAACGGGCGCGCGGGATCAAAGCGGCGGATGTGGCGCCAGGCGCGCACAAAGGCCTCCTGGGAGGCGTCCTGCGCGTCCTCGTGGCTACCGAGCAGCAGGGAGGCCGCGCCCACTGCACGCCCGGCGTAGCTCCTGACGATCACACCGAACGCCTCCTTGTCCCCCGTCCGGCAGCGTCTCAGCAACGCTGCTTCGCACTGTTCCACCGAGGAGCCATCCTCTGATGCAGCCATAGCCCTATACCGCGAGGGCGGCCCTCATATTCACGCGGCCTGCCGGCGGCCCCGCCGAACGGTGCCGGACGCGGGGCATTATGCTGGCCGTGCGGCCGGCGGTCAAGCTGCCCGGCCGCGTTGACGCGCCCCGGGCAAGAGGGTAGGCTTCAGTCCTCGCGGCCGGGCGGCCGCCTTGCTCACACAAGCCGGGAAGGGGCACCGATGGCCGAGCAGCTCGTGATGCCCGACGGGACGCCGTTTGCCTTCTGGGACGACGAGACGGACTACGCGCGGGTCTACCACGTTGCGTGCGGCTCCCCCTCCGCATCGGACGAGAACCCCGGCACCGAGGAGCGCCCCTTCGCCACCATAGGGCGCTCGGCCGCCGTGCTGGAGCCCGGCCAGAAGGCCGTCGTGCACGAGGGCGTCTACCGCGAATGCGTCCGCCCGGCGCGCGGCGGCGAGGCGCCGGACCGGATGATCGCCTACCAGGCAGCGCCCGGCGAGCGCGTCGTGGTAAAGGGCTCCGAGCTGTGGCAGCCGGACTGCCGGCCGAGTGAGGGATGGGGCCTGCGGGGCGGCGAGCCGGACGGCCCCATCTGGATGGCCGACCTGCCGCCGGAGTGGTTCGTGGGCTACAACCCGTTCCTCTGCGCCAACATGCCGGCCGAGTACCGCACGTTCGTGCACGACTGGAGCGTGGAAGACGCCCACCGGTTTCAGCTGCGCCGGGGCATGATCTTCGCCGACGGCCGCCCGCTGGAGCAGGTCTTCTGGTTCCGCGAGCTGGCCGGGACGCACGGCGCGTTCTGGGTGGAGGACGACGGGCTGCGCGTCCACTTCCGACTCCCGGAGGACGCGGACCCGCGCCAGGTGACGCTCGAGGCGACGACCCGGGCGCAGGTCTTTGCCCCGGCCCTGCCTCATCTCGGCTACGTCCGGGTGAGCGGCTTCGAGTGCGCCCAGGCGGCCGACCCCGTGCCCATCCCTCAGCGCGCCCTTGTCAGCACCGGCCGGGGCCACCACTGGATCATCGAGGACAACGAGATCCACTGCGCGAACGCCTGCGGCATGGACGTCGGCCGGCAGAGCTGGCACGCCGAACGGCTGCCCATCGCAGGCCGCCACATCGTGCGCCGCAACCACGTGCACGACTGCGGCGTGAGCGGCTTGCAGGGCTGCGGCGGCGTGGACGGCTCCCTGGTTGAGGACAACGTGTTCGAGCGCATCGGCGGCCGCGTGCCCGAGCGCCTGTTCGAGTGCGCGGGGCTCAAGTTCCACACCACCACAGGCGCCCTGATCAGGCGCAATGTCTTCCGCCACATCCGCGACGCCTGCGGCCTGTGGCTCGACGTGAAGAACGTCAACTGCCGCGTCACGGGCAACGTGTTCGCCGACATCGAGACGTTCCTGGCCGCCGTCTACGTCGAGTGCAGCCACGACCTGAACGCGATAGACCACAACGTCATCTGGGACGTGCGCAGCACGCGCGCTCACGAGGGCCCGCCCGGCAGCACGTCCACCGGCGGCATCGGCGTCTTCGGCGACAGCGGCGACAACCTGGTGGTCGCCCACAACTTCTTCGGGCGACTTCCCGACAACTACGCCGTCAGCTTCCACCTGAACCAGCCGGCGCGCCTGATCGGCGGCCGGGTGGGGCTCGGGCGGCGCCACAAGACACTCAACAACGTCTTCTGCGGTTGCCCGCGCCGTATCCTGTTCGCGCGCGCGGACGAGGTGGAGTCGGACGGCAACCTGTTCGACGCCGCAGGCGACGCCGCGTCCCTCTGCGTGCGCTTCCCGGAACCTCAGGCGACGCTGAACCTGGAGGCATGGCAGCAGTACTACGGCCTGGACCCCCACTCGGCGCAGGCCGCCGTCGAAGCGGACTTCGACCCCGAGACGCTGGAGCTGTCCTGGCGCGCCGAAGGCGAGATGCCCGACTGCCAGGTGGTCGAGTGCCTGCACGCCGACGAGCCGCCGGCCGTGCCGGGGCCCTTCACGCGCAAGGAATGGGCTGAAGGCCGCAGGCGCACCGGCGTGGCCCCCCCGAGCGCCTAGGTTCTGTCTGACGAATCGAGGATCCGCAGATATCTTCGGATGATAGCGAGCTTGACCATTGCCAGGAAGTGCACGGCGAGTTTCTCAAACCGCGTGGCCAGACGCCGACAGGTCTTCAGCCACCCGATGCATCGTTCGATCACGTTGCGCCGCCGATACGAGTCCTTGTCCAACTGCAGGGGACGCCCGCGATGACGCTCGCGCTGGTCAGAGCGCTGGGGGATGACCGCGGCGATCCGGTGGCGGCGAAGCCAGCGGCGAATCTGGGGATAGCTGTATCCTTTGTCCCCGGCCAGCCGCTTGGGCCGGCATCGCCGGCCGATCCGCACGGCCTCCATCAGCCCTTCGAACTGGGTCGATTCGTGGCGCTGTCCCGCCGTGACCTGGGCGGCAAGCGGCAGGCCTCGGCCGTCAGTAACCACGTGCAGCTTGCTGCCGAATCCGCCGCGCGAGCGGCCCAGAGCGTGGTCTGGGGGCTCCCGGGAGCCCCCCTTTTGCCGCCTCCGGCGGCCGCCCTGCCGGCGCGCACAGAAGAACCGTCCACGCACCACAGATCCCAGTCGACGCGTCCCTGCGCATCGAGGCGAATCTGCAAGCGCTCCAGGATCCGGTCGAACAACCCCTGGCGGCCCCAGCGCCGGAATCGGTCATACGCTGTCTGCCACGGTCCGTATCGCCGGGGCATGTCGCGCCAGGGCGCCCCGGTGCGGAGTATCCAGAAGATGCCGTTCAGGACGCAGCGGTGGTCGGCCCATTGGCCGCCGCGACGTCCGTTGGCCGGAAGCAGGTGGCCGATCAACTCCCACTGCTTGTCAGACAGCTCGTCTCGGCGCATGGACGATCCTCCCAGCAGTCGGCTCCGCAACATGCGAAGCCCTCTACTGAGAGTTATCGGCAGTTTCGATTCGTCAGACAGGCCCTAGACGTTCCGCGGAACGCACAGGGCGCTGGCCCCGTCATCTACATGTCCGCAATGGAGACCACGAATG
>LJUE01000057.1 GCA_001303885.1 Planctomycetes bacterium SM23_32
GCTCAAGGAGGCAGGTTACCGCTACGACGCCTCGCTGGGCAGCGTCCTGCCGGGGCCGCTGAACGCGCGGCTGGCTCGCCTGCCCTGTCCGTTCCGTTGGGCCTCGGTCTATGAGTTCCCCACGTCGGCCATGGCCGGCGGGCTGCTGCCGCTGTCGCTGACGTGGCTCAGGCTGACGGCGCCGCTGGCCGCGCGGCTGCTGCCGCGCTCGCCGTCACTGATCTACCTGCACCTGCACGAGTTCCTGCCGGCCGAGACGGCCGCCGTCCTCCCGGTGAGGCTGCGGGCGGTGCTCACGCGCAACTGCGGCGAGGATGCCTGGGAGGTGCTGGACCGCGCGCTCGACGTCCTGGACGCGGAGTTTGCCACCTGTGCGGAGATGCTGGACGACCTGCGCCGGGAGCCGGCCGGCGCGCAGGCCGGGGACAAGCCGAGATGAGCGATTCCAACGAGCTGATCGTGATTGCCGGGGCGGGCATCGCCGGGCTTTCGGCGGCCTACCGGCTTCAGGGCCACGCCGACCTGCCCTTTGTGGTCTTTGAGCGGGCGCCGCGCGCGGGCGGCTACTCGCGCACCGAGCAGTACGGGGACTTCCGCTTCGACCTGGGCGGGCACCGCTTCTACACCAAGAAGCCCCACGTGCAGCAGTTCCTGGAGGAGTTGGTGGGGGAGGGCCTGCTTACCGTTGATCGCCTCAGCCGCATCTTCTTCAACGGCCGGTTCGTGCACTACCCGCTGAGCGCCTTCAACACCCTGCGCGCCCTCGGCGTGGGCGGGGCGGCCAGGGCGGTGCTCGACTACGCGCGGATGAAGGTCAAGACCACGCTCGCCGGAGCCGGGCCGGAGGGCACCTTTGAGCAGTGGGCTCTGAACCGGTTCGGCCGTTACCTCTACGAGGTCTACTTCAAGGTCTACACGGAGAAGACGTGGGGCGTGCCCTGCACCGACCTGTCGGCCGACTTCGCCGAGCAGAGGATCAGGGGCCTCTCGTTCCGGGAGGCGGTCAAGGATGCCATCCTGCGCAAGGGCGAGGACGAGTCGCTGGTGCGGCGGTTCCACTACCCGCGCCGCGGGTTCGGGCAGATAACGGACGCCATGGCCGCCGCCGTGGCCGAGCCGAACCGCCTGCTGACCGAACACGACGTGACGGCCGTGGAGCACGAGGGCGACCGCATTACGGCGGTGGTGGCCCGTCGGAGCGACGGCACGACGGTACGGCAGCCCTGCTGCGAGTTTGTCACCTCCTTGGCCGTGGACGAGCTGGTGCGGGCGTTGGATCCGCCTGCCCCGCCCGAGGTGCTCCAGGCGAGCGGAGCACTGCGCTACCGGAGCATGGTCGTGCTGCTGCTCGTGTTGGACGTGCCGCAGGTCAGCCCTGACCACTGGATCTACGTGCCTGCCCCCCACATCGGGTTCTGTCGCATGCACGAGCCGAAGAACTGGAGCGCCGAGATGGCGCCGCCGGACCGCACCGCCGTGGTGCTGGAGTACTTCTGCCAGAAGGGCGATGCCACGTGGCAGGGCGAGCCCGACGATCTGGCCGCCGCCGCCGTGGCCGATCTGGGTGCCATCGGTCTGGTTGAGCCCGACTGGGTGAGCGCCTGGACGACGGTGCGCATGAACAAGGCCTACCCCATCTACCAGCTCGGCTACAGGGACCATCTGGACCTGGTGACCGGCTACTTGGCCCGCTTTAGGAACCTCTACAACATCGGCCGCAACGCATCCTTCCTGTACACAAGCTCCGACCACTACATGGACATGGGCCTGAAGGCGGCCGAGAACGTGCTCGGCCACGACCACGACCTGGGCGGGATCGGCCGCGAGGAGGGCTACGCCGAGGCCGGGCAAAGGGCCGAATGACGGACCTCCAGGGCTTCTGCCGCTTCTGGCGGAAGAGGGCCTGGCGGTTGGTGATGCCGGCCTCCTTCGTCGCAGCGGCGGTGTTCGTGGTCAGCCCGGGGGCGGGCACAGCGGGCCGCGCACTGAGCCGCGGCCGCCTATCGGCAGCGGCGTTCCACGTCCGCCAGCAGCAGGTCCGCCTCGCGCCTGGTGCCGCACCACGTGTCGAGGAAGAGCCCCCGGTGCGGCAGCTCCTCCAGGAGGGACCCCACCTCCTGCGGCGCGCAGGAGATGTAGAGCAGCTTGCCGGCCTCCAGGATGTGGCGCAGCAGCTCCGTCCACTGGCGCATGGGGGGCGCGCCGGCGCCTGGCACCCACTGCAGGCCGCTGAGGAGGGGGAGGGCCAGCAGGGAATCGGTGTGCCGCACGGCGTCCGGGCCGTCCAGGTGATAGATGGTCCGGCCGACCCATTCGGTCTGCTGCATGAGCCCCGGCAGGAACAGCTCGTCGAACATGCCCGGCGATATCATGCACGAGAAGTCGCACTGGAGGTCGGCCGCCGGCTGGTCGGACCAGATGCCCATCCAGAAGATGCTCCCGGGCACGTGGCGGCTGATGATGTCCCGGCATTCCCGGAAGGCCCGCCGCCAGGCCAGGTTGATCCTGGCCAGGGCAGGGGGGAGGGGCTCGGGGTTCTCCACCAGGTCGTAGAGCAGGCGCTCGGTCCCCCGCAGGCGCGCCAATATCTCCCCGGGGCCGTTCAGGTCGGGCAGGCCCACCAGGTAACGGCCCGGCGCTCGCTCAGCCGCGGCCTCCAGCAGCGCCGCCGAGATGCGCCACCACTCGTTTGAGGGGTCGAACTCCAGCCCGGGCGCATCATCCCAGTCGCTGATGATGGGGTCCGCCCACGCCGTCGTGGTGCCGGTGAAGTGGTAGGGGCATCCCAGATACG
This sequence comes from Planctomycetes bacterium SM23_32, assembly GCA_001303885.1. Lineage (GTDB taxonomy): Bacteria > Planctomycetota > Brocadiia > SM23-32 > SM23-32 > SM23-32. The sequence goes on from LJUE01000057.1 coordinate 2,795, forward strand.
CCGCCAGGACGGCCACCATCCCTCCGCGCACCGGGAAGAGCACGGGCACCGCTTCGCCGCCCCAATAGGTGGCCGCCACCTGCGCCTCGAGTGAGGGGACCACCACGTCGGGGTCGGTCCACCAGCTGGCCAGGTCCTCCGGCCCGGGCCGGGGGAGGCTGAGTTCCTTCAGGGGGGCGCAGACCTTGATGGGCACCCGGTCCGTCGGCTCGCCCCGCCACCATGCCTCGACGCGCCCCCGGGCCTCTTCGAAGTCCGGCTTGCCTTCCACCTCCATCGCCTCTTCCCCCTCAACCTGGGCGCAGCATCGTAGCAAGCCGCGCAGGTTGCTGCAATGCATGCTGTTGCGGCGCCGGCCGGCCCGTGGCATCATGGTGGGCTTTGGCGCGGGAGATGGCCCGATGCGCAGCTACCTGGACTGCACGCCCTGCTTCGTGCGGCAGGCCCTGGACGCCGTCCGGAAAGCAACCGGCGATGTGGCCGTGCACGAGCGCGTCATGCGCCGCGTGCTGGCCGAGCTGGCGCGGTTCTCCTTCGAGCAGCCGCCCCCCGTCATGGGCTGCTGCATACACCGCATCATCCGCGAGCAGACGGGCAATGCCGACCCCTACCGCGAGGCGAAGGCGGCGTCCAACCGCCTGGCCCTGAAGCTGGCCGGGGAACTGGAGAGCAAGGTTGGCGGCGCGGCGAACGGCTTCCAACGTGCGCTGCGGCTCGCGTTGGCCGCCAACGTGATAGACCTCGGCGCGAAGGCGGCCGGCGATGTGGACGAGGCCGCCGTCAAGGCCGAACTGGTGCGCGCGCTGACAGCACCGCTCGACGCCGCCGCCGTCGGACGGCTCAGGTCGGCCCTGGACGCCGCCGAGTCCGTTCTCTACCTCACCGACAACGCCGGCGAGATCGTCTTCGACCGCCTGCTGATCGAACGCCTGGCGCCCCGCCGGGTCACCGTGGGCGTGCGCGGCGCCCCCGTGATCAACGATGCCACGATGGAGGACGCCGAGGCCGTGGGGCTCACCGACCTGGCGGAGGTGATCACCAACGGCAGCGCGACGCCCGGAACTGTGCTGTCGGAGTGTCCACCGGAGTTCCGGCGATGCTTCGAGCGGGCGGACGTCGTCATATCGAAAGGGCAGGGCAACTACGAGACGCTCAGCACGGAGCGCCGGCCGGGCCTCTTCTTCTTGCTGCGCGCCAAGTGCCTGGTGCTCGCCCGTGACCTGGGCTGCGAGATGGGAGACCTGGTTGTGCGGGAAGCAGGGGCCGACTGAACGCGACGCGACGAGGCCGCGGCCCCATTCCCGCTCAGTAGAGCACGCCGGCCAGCTGGCGGCGGTAGCGGTCTGCCAGGTCGCTGCGGGAGCCGACCAGGCTGAAGATCCTGAGCATGGCGTCCTTCGGCGCCTGGTCGTGGTAGTGCCTGTCGGCCGCCAGTACCTGCAGGAACTGCTCGAGCGCGCCCTCGTAGTCTCCCTCGGCCGCCAGGCAGCAGGCCAGTTCATAGCGGGCGTCCAGGTCGTCGGGACGCTCGGCCAGACGCGCCTGGCAGGCCGATCGGCCGCCGACTCGCTCAGCGGTCTCCCCGAACTCGATGCGCGCCAGCAAGCCGAGGGCGGCCTTGTGCTCCGGGGCGTCCTCTTCGATGCGCGTCAGCAGCTCGCGCGCCCGCTCCTGCTCGCCACGCTCGACGGCGAGCGTCGCGAGCCGCAACATGGCGCCCGTGTGGCCGCCGTCCCCCTCGAGGGCCTGCTCATAGCACCGCTCGGCATCCTCCAGCCGGCCCTCCTCCATCAGCCGGTCGCCCTCCGACACCAGTTCGTCCGTTGCGGACGGGAGCACCGCCCCCAGGATGCGCCGGACCTCCGGCTCGGGCAAGGCACCCATGAACTCGCCGGCGATCCGGCCGTCCCGGAACACCTTGACGGCCGGGATGCCCTGCACGCCATAGCGGGCAGCCGTCTGGGGGTCCTCGTCAACGTTGACCCTCGCCAGAGCGGCGCGCCCTTCGTAGGACCCCACCACGCGCTCCAGCACGGGCCCGAGTGCCCGGCAGGGCGCGCACCATTCGGCCCAGAAGTCCACCACGACGGGGCGCTCGGCCGAGGCGGCGATGACCTGCTGCTCGAACCCGCCCGGCGCCACGTCGAAGACATGCGGCCCGGCTGCCATAGGCCTGAACCTTGGAGAGTGCAAAGGGATCAGCCGATTCTACTGCAAAAGCGGGCGCGTTGCACGCCGCACGGCCGTGCAACCGCCCCCGCGCGTCGGCCAGGCGGCGTCCCTGCCGATCACGGCGTCTGGCAGCTGCTGAGCCCGCGCTTCTCCAGGTAACGCTGATGGTAGTCCTCCGCCCGCCAGAATGTGGCGGCCGGCAGGATCTGAGTCACGATGGGCCGCCCGCCGAAGGCGCCGGACGCCTCAAGCCTGCGTTTCGCCGCCTCGGCCGCCTGCTGCTGGTCCGCCGTGTGGTAGAAGACGGCGGAGCGATATTGGCTCCCCACGTCCGGCCCCTGGCGGTTCAGCGTCGTCGGGTCGTGGCACCCCCAGAACACCCCCAGCAACTCCTCGTAGGAGACCTGCTCCGGATCGTACTGCACCAGCACGGCCTCGGCGTGGCCGGTCGTGTGGGTGCAGACCTGCGGGTAGGTCGGGTTCTCCGTCCAGCCGCCCGTGTAGCCGACGGTAGTCTCGGTGACGCCCTTGACGTTCCGGAATGTCTCCTCGACGCCCCAGAAGCATCCCGCCGCGAAGGTTGCGGTCGCCATCGTCGTGTCTCCTTCAGTCGTCGCGGGCTCCGTCCCTGCCCCTTGGCCCGTGCCCGGTCGGGACGTGCCTATCAGCGCCGCCACGAGCATGACGAAGAAGAGCCATAGCAGTCTGATGTAGGCCATTGTGTCGCGCTCCGTTGACGCATCGCCTCTCCTGTATACATTCTACCTCGCGCGCGGCACAGAGGCCCCCTGAGGCGATGCGGTTCGGCTGATCCCCCCTGGGTGCGGGTCGCCCGCTCTCACCAGCCGTCCTCGCCGATCAGCTTGACGAAGACACACTGGCAGGACTCCTCCTCGTCGAACGTGCCGTCCGCCCGGCGTGCGTAATGCGTGAGCACCTGCCAGTGCCGCCCGACCGGCACCACGGCCTCCCCACCCGGCCCCAGCTGGGCCAGCACCGTGTCCGGCCGGCGCGGCGCTCCGGCCGTCACGATCACGCGGTCGAACGGTGCTTCCTCGGGCCATCCGAGCGTTCCGTCGCCGACGCGGAACGAGATGTTCCCGTACCCCAGCTCGTCGCAGAGCAGCCGTCGGGCTCGCTCGCTCAGCTCCGGCAGGCGCTCCACGGTGTAGACGTGCGCCGACAGCTCCGCCAGCACGGCCGCCTGGTAGCCCGAGCCGGTCCCCACCTCCAGCACGCGCTCCTCGCCGCGGAGGTGCAGCAGCTCGGTCATCAGGGCCACCATGTAGGGCTGCGAGATGGTCTGGCCGGAGCCGATGGCCAGCGCGCCGTCGCAGTAGGCGTCGTAGCGGCGCCGGGGCGGGACGAACAGCTCGCGCGGCACCTTGTCCATCGCCGCGAGCACCCGCTCGTCGCCGATGCCGTTGCGGCGCAACTGGTTGTCCACCATGGACTTGCGGGCGCGCAAGAACTCCCCGTCGTCCGCGTCCACCGGCCGCCTACATCCGAAAAGGGGCATTTTGCATTTCCCATCCGAATCGCCGTCGTGTATCATACCGCCGTCCAGGACCATTACAACCTGAAGCGTCGAAGCGGCGAGAGCAGTGCCATGGTCGAAACGCGAACGTTCGTGTTCAGCACCGAAGCCGAGATGGACGCGGTGGACGTGACCAAGGACGTCGCCGACATCCTGGCCGAGGTGCCCGTGTCGGACGGCATCGTGACCGTCTTCGTGCCGGGCTCCACGGGCGCACTGACCACCATGGAGTTCGAGCCCGGGCTGGTGAAGGACATGCAGGAGCTGTTCGAGAAGCTGGCTCCGCAGGACCATTACTACCACCACGAAGAGCGCTGGCACGACAAGAACGGGCACAGCCACGTGCGGGCGAGCCTGATCGGCCCGTCGGTCACCGTACCGTTCCGGGACAACCGGCTCATGCTGGGCACATGGCAGCAGATCGTCTTCTTCGACTTCGACGTGCGGGCGCGGGAGCGGGAGCTCTTCGTGCAGATCATCGGCGAGTGAGGGGGCGCGCCGAGGACTCGGCGCACTCGCAGCGGGCAAGGCAGGTCGGGGCGTAGCCCAGCCTGGATAGGGCGCCAGCATGGGGGGCTGGAGGTCGCGGGTTCAAATCCCGCCGCCCCGACCATCCTCCTTCGCTCTTCGCTGACGCTCGGAGCTTCGGAGGACAGGTCCTCTCTGCCCCTGCTGGGGTCGTGCTGGCGCCACGGCCGGAGCGGAGGAGATGGTCGCCCAGTTCTTCGAAGCTCCGAAGGAGCGAAGTAGAACCGACCACCCTCCGTCGCTCGCAGTGGCGAGCTGTGGAGGGGGGGAGCCCTGCGAACCCTTGCGCGGAGCGGGGCCGAATGAGAAGATACCCGCCGTGAAGTACGTCTTCCTCCTGCGAAGCGTCACTGATCCCGACAAACGTTACGTGGGGATCACGTCGGACTTCCAATCGCGCCTGAGGCAGCACAACTCCAGCAGTTCCGCCCACACGAAGGAGTATCGGCCCTGGAAACCCGTCGTAGTGGTCCGCTTCGAGAATGACCAGAGGGCCGAAGCCTTCGAACAGTACCTGAAGTCTGGCTCCGGCCACGCCTTCGCCAGCCGCCACTTCTGGTAGCCGCATCAGCAGACAACGGCCCCGCGCGCGATTCCTCCCCAAATCCCGCTGGGCAGCGCGGCGACCCATGCGGCGAAAAGCTCTAACCGTGTCCCGTCCGGCCGACCATTCCTTCGCGGCAACGCGAAGGAATGGTAGAGCAGGAGAGCAGTAGTAAGTAGAGAGTAGAGAACGGCCGAAGACCACGGCTTGGCCAAGGCGCGTCTCCACAGCCAGAGCCCCGCTCTCCTGCGGTCTACTGGTCCCCTGATCAGCTGCTCGGTCCGTGTGCAGCGATGCCATGGCCTTCATGTTCGAGAAGCTCAAGGTCTACCAGAAGGCGGTGGACCTCGCCGACCAGCTCAACCGCGCCGCGCTCTCCGTCGCCGCCGACCTTGCCGAGAGCCTGCCCCGAGCGAAGTCGAGGGCGCAACGGCCGTTTCACCAAGGCCGACCGCAAGAGCTTCTTCGGCATCGCCGCGGTTCGGTCCAGGAATGCGTGCCGCTCCTGGAACTCGCCCGTCGGCGCGCGCTCTTGGACGACGCCCCGCACAGCAAGCTGAGGGGCGAGCTGGAGGAGATAGCCCGCATGCTCGGCGGCCTGATCCTACAGCGAGACGGGCGAGGCGGGCTTACGAGCCGTCTTCAGTTGCCGCTACGCTCGATTCGGACCGTGGAATGACCCGTTCTGGGGGGCTCAAGGAAGGCCACCCGACGCGAACAGCATGCCCACGAAGCCCTGGCCAGGGATGATCCCGTCGGACGCCGGCATCTCGCCGAGTTCCTCGTCAGGAGCCATCGGGAGCGTGCTGGCGGCGTTGAGTAAGCGGAAGCCTACCGCACCGGCTATGCTTAGCACTTCAAGGGAGGTGTAGAACCGGGCAGCCGAGTAGAACGGGTGGCCCTTTTTGCCTTTGCGCATGTAATCCTGGCCCCAGGCGCTGTCGGCGGGCACGAAGCCTACAAGCAGCCGGCCGTCCGGCCGCAGCACACGGGCGCACTCCTGCATCGCCCGGTCGTGATCGTCCAGGAAACACAGTGTGACCACCAGGAGGAGGCCCTCCTGGGAGGCGGTGCCGTAGGGCAGTTCCTCGGCAACGCCCTCAACTGCCCTGATGCCACGTGCCCTGGCCATCTCCAGCAAGGGCAGGGAAGGGTCGACACCTTCCCGAACGCCGAGGGCCTGGGCGAAGCGCCCGCTGCCCACACCTACCTCCACCCAGCCGGATCGGTCCGCGGGCATCAGGCGCTCCAGGCATTGCACTTCGGCACGGAACAAAGCCGCACCGCGCTCAGAGTCGAACCACGCATCGTAATGGTCGGCCAACTTGTCGAACACGGTCGTGGTCATCTCGCTGCCTCATCTGCCGTGCTTGGACGCTCCGTTTCACCCAGCTCCCACGACACGGAAGCTCAATCGCGCGCCCACGCCGATGTCCAGGTAGTCGTCTCCGAACGCCTCCCGCATCGCCTCCCTTGCAGCATCGCCCGAGCAATGGCTGGGACCGACATGGCGCACGCCCAAATCCATTAAGTCATGGATGGCTCTCCCGATCTCCGGCTGATCCATCCTCGCCATGTGGAATCCGCCGAGCACCGCGTGGATCTGCCCGCCTGAGGCACGCTGCGCGGATCGGGCCAGTTGCACTACGCCGGGGTGTGCGCATCCTGTAACGACCACGACGCCCTCGGCGGTCTCGACGTAGAGCGCCTGCTCGACCAACGGCCGCTCAAGCACGTCGGTAGTCCGTACATGAGGGATAACCTGGTGCGCCTGTGTCGTCTCCGCCACCGCGCGCGCTCTGGTTTGCACGTCCCGTAGGAAGCTCGATGAGAACGCCGCCGGCGCGTAGACGGCCATCTCGGGATTGGCCGCCAGCACGGTGTCGAGCCCGCCTATGTGATCCCAGTGCATGTGAGAAAGGACTGCCGCTTCGATCTGCGCAGGGCCGATCCCCAAGTCATCCATGTTCTC
>LJUE01000058.1 GCA_001303885.1 Planctomycetes bacterium SM23_32
CGAACAGCGCCCCGAGGCACCTCGGCCAACAAGCCTTCCTGTATGAGCAACTCGCGGAGGTTCAGGCCTTTGCGCAAGGGACCGGCTCCATGGTCTGACAGTATGACCACGTCCGTGTCATCCCCGGCCTCCGACATCAGTTGCCCGACAGCCTCATCGAGCTTCTCGTACACCGAGCGCAGAGCTTGCCCGAGGGTCAGCTCAGCCTCGGTGCGAGCCCGGCCTTGCATGAGGGCCTCGTGGTAAGGCCAGAAGTAGTGGCTGACTCGGTCAGCGGCGGTGAAGACGACGCAGAAGAGGGGCGGGCGATGCATCCGGTAGAGCCCCAGCGCTGCCTCAAGCCGTGCTTCGAGACACCGAACGGTCAGCCTGTAGAACCGCTCAGGATCGAGGTTTCCACCGCTGACCACGTCCACGTCGATCATGTAGTCCGGGCTGACCGCGAGCAGGTCCGCGAGCAGTTCTGGAGGATGGACCATACGCGGGCCGAGACTCGGCGAGAGCATGCCGGCCACCAGGAAACCACTGTAGGGCCGGGCGGGGTAGGTCACTGGGACGTTGATGATACCGCCGCGAACGTCCTGCTGACCGGCCACCTCCCAGAAGGTAGACCCCCTTCGATGCGAGGCGTTGACATAGCGCGGCTCGTAGCGGTCTGGGTAGAAGTGGTAGAAGTTGAGGATACCGTGCTTGCCGGGGTTGAGGCCGGTGGCGAATGTACTCCAGGCCGCCGGCGACATGACAGGAAGCGTCGACTGAAGCAGGCCCCAGGCGCCCTCGCGCAGGAAGCGGGCAAGGTTCGGCAGCCGCCCCTCTTCGGCCCACGCGCGGACAAGGTCCAGAGTCGCCGCGTCGAGCCCGATGATCATGACCTTGTTCTGCGCCAGTTCGGGCCCCCTAAGCTCCGAGATCACGTGCATGGATCTTAGCACAAGGGCGACAAACGCCGCAAGCAGACTCAAGGCTAGCAGGCGGGCCACACGTTCCGTAACAGGCAGTGGCCGAGCCAGAGCCGGACGCCACGATCGCTACAGCGGCCGGTCCCTCACGAACCGTCCGCGGCACCGCGCTGGTCCCCTGCATGCTCCGCTCCCCGCACCCGGAACAGGTCCAGAGCCCCGAAGGTTGCCACCCTCTCGAAGGCGCCCGGGTACGATGCCAGAAGTCGCTCATACAGGGCTGCGGCTGTGCCTTTCTCGTGATCATGGACCCCGTAGGTGACGCCCGCCCGGCGTACATCCTTCACGGACCTCCCCGGGCGCGCTTTGGCGTATCCCCGCCTGAAGTGCACGGTTGGCAGCCGCGTGAGGTAGTGCAGGAGGCGATGCTCGTAGGCCATCACGACGTCCTGGGGACCCGCGGCGCTTCGGAGCCAATTCATCAAAGCGAAGTAATCCAGCATCCGACCGTCTTCCACCACGGCGTAGAAGCCGGCGCCCACGCCCGGGACCGCTTCACCCAGGGCCTCAGGAACTGCAATCGCTCGTGCCGGCAGCCGGCCGACCGTGGCAGCCAGAGAATCCGCAGAGAGAGCCCTGGCGCAATAGCCCGCACGTCCCCCGTCGAGCCGGGCGCACCGCCAGGCCCACACGATGTCTGCTGGCCGAGGTGCGCCCCGGATTGGCCAGGTGCGGGGCGCGGGCCGCCGTGCGGGCCTTCGTGAACGCCGCCCCGCGCACGGTCAAGAACGGGCTCCGGCCCCGCTTCCGAGGTCTGGCCCGCCGCGCAGGCGGTCTGCTGGTCCTCAGTGGCGTTGACTTCGGCCGCACACGGGCCTACCCGGCCGGACAGATGGGCGGCCTCTTCGTCAACCTGAGGGGACGGCAGCCCCACGGCGTCGTGGAGCCGGGAGCAGAGCACGAAGCCGCGCGCAACGAGCTGATCGCCTGCCTGAGCGAGCTGCGCGATCCCGAGACGCAGCGGCCCGTCGCGCGGGCCGTCCATCGCCGCGAGGGAGTATGGGCCGGGCCGCTGCTCGAGTGCCTCCCCGATGCGATCATGGAGCACGAGGAAGAAGTCTATGAGATCACGTTCGGCGCTGGAGCAGGAGCGCCTGTGTTCCACGATCTGGCCCCGCCCGGCGCCATCGGCTGGCGCCGCAGCGGCGGCCACCGGCGCGACGGCCTGCTGCTGGCGATGGGCCCACACATCCGCCAGGCCAAGGTCAGGGACGCCGCCATTGCGGACGTCCCCCCCACGGTGCTGGCCCTGCTGGGCTGCCCCATCCCTGAGGACTTCGACGGGCGCGTGCTCGCCGAGATCCTGACCGACGGCGTGCCCCTGCCGGGCAGGACGGCGGGGGCCCCCGGAGCGAAGGGCGAGGGGCAGAGGCTGTCCTAAGAGGAGCAGGACGCCGTGGAGAGGCGGCTCCAAGAGCTTGGTTACCTGTGACGGGCCGGCCGAGGGCCTGCGGCCTCGGGCGTGCTACGGCCCGCGCATCCGCCAGCGGTGCACGCGGAACAGGTCCACGTCGCCCGTCCTCAGCACGAGTTCGAAGAGCCCGGGGCTCTCGGCGAGCGCGGCATCCAGGGCGAGCACGCTTCGCTCCTTGCGCGCGTCGCGCACAAGCCAGTCCACGTGGTGTCCCGCCATCCGCTTGAGCGTCCAGGCGGCTCCCCTGCCGCGCGTGTCCGGGGGCAGGTGCACTGCCTTCAGGCGGGTGAAGTAGTGGATGGTGGTGTGCTCGTAGGCCATCACGAGGTCGCCGGGCGCAGCGTTCTGCCGCAGCCACGCGGCCAGTTCGGCGTAGTCCTCCCGCCGGCCGCGGTCGGCCTCCCGGCGCAGCCGCGGCACCCGGCTCTCGGCCACGAGAACCCCGATCCTCGCCACGTTCAGAGCCACCAGCAGGATGATGCAGACGCGACCGAGCGTGCGCACGCGCTCCTGCGTCCGGGGCCGGCCTCCTCGCCGCATGAAGGCGCCGAGCGAAGCCGCCCCGAGCACCAGCCAGTAGAAGAGCACGGGAAGGGCCGGCAGCAGCACAGAGGACGCCGTAGGAGCTGAAGGCCACCTCCCTTGCGCGCAGCGCCCGCGCCAGGCCCAGAACCATCAGCGCGGACAGCAGCAGGCCGGTCGGCCAGTGCACGTGGGTGCCGCAAACGGCATCCCCGATGCCCGCGAGGTGCTCCCCGACCCGGCCGAGGCCGCGGACCGGCATGGTCAGCATGGCCCTGCCGGTCAGCCTGCCGCGGAAGTAGTCGGCTCTTCCGCTCTCCGCCCGGCGCGTGGCGGAGAGCCATCCTGCCAGCACGACGCCAAGAAGCACGCAGATGACGGCCGTCTTGCCCAGGTTCGAGCCGAACCGGCGCAGGCTGCCCCGGCCCAGCCACAGTCCCGCCGTCAGGGCCACCGCCACGACGGGGCCGCCCGCGCGGACGGCGGTCGCGCAGGCAGTCAGCAGGCCGCACACCCCCGTCCAGGCCCATGAACGCGGCCCCTCCGCGCGCAGCATGCGCAGCCCGCAGTAGACGGCACCCAAGGCGAAGAGCGTGAAGGGCACGTCCGTCATCAGATACTGCGAGTAGTAGTAGTGCGTGCGCGAGAAGGCGTAGAGCAGGAACACGGCGAACCGATGGTGATGGGGCAGCGGCAGTTCCCGCAGGATCAGGTAGAACACCGCCACGCAGCCCAGCCCGAGCAGCGCAACCAGCACGTTCAGCGCAAGGAAGCTGTCTGTGATGCGCTCGGGCGCGCCGAACACCGCGTACATCCCCGCCAGCATGGCGGGCCAGCCCGGCGGGCACATCGTGTGGAACTCGGATTGGACAACGTAGCCCCTGCCCTCGACCAGCGAACGCGCCAGCGTCATGTAGACCGCGCTGTCGCGCTGGAAGCGCCAGTGCCCGTTCACGCCGGCCGCGTAGAGCAGCGCGGCCAGCCCCATGACGATGAGGAACCGCTTCAGCTCGCGCGATGGCGGTCGCACAAGCCTTGCGTCTTCGGCGGCACACGCTGTCATGAGGGCCTCCCGAGGAGGGCGTCGTCCGGCCGTCAGTATAACGGGGCGGGCGACCCGGGCGTCAACGCGCCGCCTCCCGTGCGGCGCGCCATGCTCCCCCAAGTCTTTCACAGCCCCTGCCCGCTCGTGTATAATGCGCTCGGCGAGGCGCCGGCGCGTTCAGCGTGGAGTCCCGAGTGGGTTCTGAATCCGAACAGGCGACCGACATGGCTGCGTGGGAGAGCGACCAGCTCGTCAACTCCCGCTTTCGCGTCAAGGAGCTGGTTCGCCAGTCCAGCACGTGCCACGTCTACCGCGTGGGCGACATGTTCAGGGGCACCCTGCACCTGGTGCTGCGTCCCAGCCCCCGCATCGTGGTGCGAGAGGGCTGGCGCGAGCGATTCGAGCAGTTCTGCCAGGACGCCATCAGCGTGCCGCCACACGACAACGTGCTGCAGTGCCAGAGGCTGGCCACCGAGGGTGAGGTGCCGTTCCTGCTGATGGAAGACGTGGAGGGGCGCTGCTGGGACTCGGTCATATTCGACGGCAGCCTCGGCGACCTGCCGTCCATGCTGGACGTTGCCCTGCAGGTGGCCAGCGGCGTGGCGTGGCTCCACGCCCACGGGGTGATCCACTATAACCTGAAACCGGCCAACGTGTGGATCAGCAATGCCGGCGTCGCCAAGGTCTGGAAGTACGGCGAGGCCGACGCCAAGACCCGGGTCTACGCCTCGCCGGAGCAACTGGCCCACCAGCAGCCGTTGACGCAGGCCACCGACGTCTGGTCGTGGGCGGTGAGCGTGCTGCACATGTTCGTCGGGCGGGCCGTCTGGGACCGCGGCCCGGCGGCCACCGGCGTGCTGCGCCGTTACATGCAGAACGGGCCGGCCGTGAAGGGCCTGCCCCTCATGCCGGGTTCCCTGGCGGGGCTGCTGGCCAGGTCCTTGCGCAGGGACCCCGAGCAACGCACCATTACAATGGACGAGCTGGCCGAGAAGCTGGGTGGACTGCGCGGGAGCGCCTTCGGGGAGGCGGAGCAGGGATCACCAGCCGCCCGGAGCGAAGGTCAGGAGAACAGCGCAGAGGCCGACGAGGAGCCCGCCCCCGCCGGCGATTAGGCGCCGGCCCGGCCGGCAGGCAGCGGAGGAAGGCGGTGGCGCAAGACCGATCCGGCGGGCAGTGCAGCGGCGCTGGCCTGGAGGTCTGCTGGCTCAGCGACATCGGCTGCCTGCGCGAGTCCAATGAGGACGCCTGCGTCGCCATGCCCCAGGAAGGGCTGCTCGCCGTCGCCGACGGCATGGGGGGGGAGCATGCCGGCGAGGTGGCGGCATCCCTCGTGGTGCAGTGGCTGCCCGGCCTGGTGGCAGAGCACGTGGCCGCCGCCGAGTCCTCGGACGTCGGCGACATCGAACGGGCCGTCCGCGACGCCATCATCGTGCTGAACCACCGCCTCCGCGTCGAGTGCTCCAGCATGGACGGCGTAGGCAAGATGGGGGCCACCGTCGCGATGGCCCTCACCCGGCATCCCCAGGTCCACGTGGCCCACATGGGCGACAGTCGCGTCTACCTCGTCCGCAAGGGCAAGCTCAAGCAGCTCACCAGGGACCACTCCGTGGTGGGCATGCTGCTGGACTCGGGGGCCATCACCGAGGAAGAAGCCCGCTGTCACCCCATGAGGGGCAACCTGGCCCGTTACGTCGGGATGGGCGGCGAGGCACGCCCGGACATCGTCACCGTGGAGCTCCAGGACGGCGACCGCCTGCTGCTCTGCACGGACGGGCTGCCCGACTGCGTCTCACAGGCCCAGATGGAGTCGGTCGCCGTCGCCCCCCGCGACGTGACGGACGCCTGCCGCTCGCTCATCGAGGCGGGCCGGGCGGCCGGCGCGCGCGACAACCTCACCGCCATCCTCGCCGAATGGCACGCCCCGTAGCGCCCCGCCCTCACGCGTAGCGGACCGTTACCTCCCGCGCGGCCACGCCCGTCAGCTCGAAGTCCGCGTAACGCGAGCCCTCGACCTGAGCGTTCTCGAAGGCCACCTCCTCGCCGTCGCAGGTGACGCTCGTCGCACCCCCCGCCCCCTCGGGCAGCAGCACGTGACAGACGAATCGCTCGCCGCTGCCGGCCAGATCGAGCCGAATCCTCCCCCGGGCCGCCTCGTGCCCGTAGCGGTAGGCCACGTACCCGCCGGACTCGGGATAGGTGACACTCACGGCGACGGCCTCCTGCCCGACCGCCGCCCAGCGCGGTGCGACGCCCGCCGTGTCAAACGCCACGCCCCGGTCCACGACGCCGGCGAGCCCTTCGATCAGCGCGTAGACGACGGCCGCGGCGCCCCAGTTGTCCGGTATGCCGTAGGAGACGCGCGAGGGCTCGAACCAGACGCCGGCGTCCGAGAGCGTCAGCCCCAGCACCAGCAGGATGCCGCCCGTCTGGGGCGCGTGCATCTCGACCGCCTCGATGGGCCGGTCGGGGCGGGGGTTCTGCCAGCCGTAGAGGACGGCGCCGACGTTCTCGAAGACCGGGTTGGGCCCGTGCCACGCCAGCCGCGCCAGGCGCGTCGAGCGCGGCTCCCACCAGCCGGTGATCTCCTTGCCCATGCGCAGGTAGACGCTCTCGCGCCCGCCGTCCGCGTACCGCACCGTGTACCGCCCCGCCACCTCGCCGGTCTGGCTCGCCGCGTGCAGAAAGTAGAGGGAGCCGGCCCTGGCGCCGTCCAGGCCGACCGTGGCGGACTCGGCGTAGGGCCCGCCCTGCACCGAGAGGGCCACGCAGGCGCGGCCGTCGTTCCGCGCCGGGTCCATCACGTCGCAGGGCACGCCACAGAACGTCTGCCGGCCGGTCGGCAGGTTGCGCAGGTCGTTCTCCGGCTCGGCGGTCCAGCCGCGGCCTTCGGCGTCGCAGCGGATGTCCACGTTGGCGGCGCCGCTCAGGTCCACGGGCGTGAAGGTGCGCTCGGGCTCCGGCGGCAGGAACCCCTTGAAGGAGCAGGGCAGGTAATCGTCCTGGGAGCGGGCCAGCTCGAGCACCCGCCTCAGAATGTCGGCCCCGTAGTCCTCGAAGCCGTGCTCGAACGCCCCGTGCGCCAGCTCGCCGGCCACGATGCTCAGCACGCCGCCGTTCATGTACTCGCCCGGCGCGCAGTGGCGGCCGAACCCCCGCTCGAACCACGGGTAGATGGCGTACCACTCGCCCGGCGAGCCGTGAGGCAGCTCCTCTCGGATGCGCGCGTACTCGCGGATGATGGCCACGCACTGCTCGTGGTCAATGCCGCGGTTCAGCGCATAGCTGTTGGAGAGCGAGAGCTGCTCGGCCTCGTCCACGCCCAGGTCGCGCCGCTCCTGCTGCTCGGGGACGCGATGGCGGTAGAAGCGGCCGTTCCAGGCGGCCTCATCCAGGCGCTGCTTGACGGCGCGGCCCGTGGCGCCGTAATGCTCGGCCTCCTGCGGCCGGCCGGCCGCCTCGAGCATCTCGGCCACCTGCCGGCAGGCGGCCATCAGGCCCGTGTTGTCCCCGTGCATCACGCCGAAGCGGCTCTTCGGCCCGACGACCATCGCATGGCCGTAGATGGCCGCGTCCTCGGCCACCAGGAAGTCCCACGTGTCAATCGTGTAGCCCCGCTTGACCAGCCTGAACTCCTCCGACCAGCGGTAGCGGTCGGACGTGCAGTACTCGATGGCCTTGCGAGCCTTCGGCAGGGCGGCCTTCATCCAGGCGGCGTCGCCGGTGGCCTTCCACGTGTAGTAGATGCCCTCGACGAGGAGGTACTCGACGTCCGCCTCGACGGGGATGCGCTTCAGCTCGAAGCGGCCGTCCGTGATGCTGCGGTAGAACTCCGGGGCCAGGTGATGCTCCCACCAGTTCGGCGGCGCCTCGCGCGGGTAGACGTTGTCCCAGACCATCCCGTTCTCGCACTGGGTGTCCAGGTAGAGGTCAATGCCCGACTTCAAGCCGCTGTGGAAGTACTTGTTCCCCTTGAGCACGTGGACGTGGTCGCGCAGCCAGCGGACGAAGTAGGAGTAAGTGCGCCCCCCCACGGGGGCCATCTCCTGTGCGCCGCGCCGGTTCATCGTGTAGTCCAGGATGCGCAGCAGCTCGCCGAACAGCCCGCCGCCGTCGTCTATCTCCGTAGGACACTCGACGTTGAGCAGGGCGCGCTCCAGCTCCTCGCCGTCGGCGTCGAGCAGCACGACGGCGTGCTTGCCGAGCGCGCCGGCCACGGTGAAGGCCGCCTCGCCTCGCTCCAGCGGCATGCGCGCATACTCGCGATGGGCGCCGTCCAGGACGCGGACCTCGGCGGCGCCCTCGGCGTCCGCCCCCAACACGTCCACCCGGTCCAGCGGCCGGGCGAACGCGCTCGGCCTCTCCGACAAAACGGTTAGCTGCACGGGTCCCCTCTCCTCAGGTGGAGTGCCGACGCACCTGTTCCATGATCCGCTCGGCGATCTCGGCCGCGCGGTCCAGTTTCCGGAGTCTCTCGGGAATGGGGCAGGTAGTCTCGCCCGGCACGTCGAAGTTCAACGGGCCGGCGAACCCGACCTGCCCGAGGCCACGCGCCGGGCCATCGGGCGCAGGGCGCGGCGCGCGAGGACCCGCGGCCGCTCACCCGGGCGCCGGGGCGGGGGCTGAGGGCCCCAGCCGGCTGGCCTACTCCTCGGCGTCCTCCTTGCGGACGCGGAGGTCCTCCTGCACGCGGCTGGCCCGGCCGGTGCGCTGACGCAGGTAGTGGAGCTTGGCCCGCCTGACGCGGCCCCGCCGGCGCACTTCGATGCTCTGGATGTTGGGCGAGTGCAGCGGGAAGACGCGCTCCACCCCTTCGCCCTGCACGATGCGCCGCACGGTGAACGTCTCGCGGTTGCCCCCGCCCTTGCGGGCGATGCACGTGCCGGTGAAGACCTGCGTGCGCTCCTTGCCCGCCTCGCGGATGCGCACGGCCACGTCCACCGTGTCCCCCACGCGGAAAGCGGGGACGGTGGGCTTCATGTGCTGCTCCTCGATGGAGCGGATCAGGTCCTGTCCCTTGAGTTGCTTCTGTTTCTTCTTAGCCATGCTGCGTCTCCGGTGTAGTGTCGTCCTCTTCCAGCAAGTCGGACCGCCGCTCGCGCGTGCGCCGACGGGCCTCGTCGCGGCGCCACCGCGCGATGGCCGCGTGGTCCCCGCTCAGCAGCACGTCCGGCACGCGCATCCCGCGGAACTCCGGCGGGCGCGTGTAGTGCGCATACTCCAGCAACCCGTCCGCAAAGCTGTCGCTGCGAGCCGATTCGCCATGCCCCAGCACGCCGGGCACCAGCCGCACCACGGCGTCGGTGATCACCACGGCGGCCGGCTCGCCGCCGCTGAGGACGTAGTCCCCGACGGAGATTTCCTCGGCCGGCAGCCCGAGCCGTATCCGCTCGTCGAAACCCTCATACCGCCCGCAGAGCAGCACGATGCGCTGCTCGCCGCTCAGCTCGCGGGCCAGCGCCTGGTCAAAGCGCCGCCCCTGCGGCGTCAGCAGCAGCAGGCGCCCGGCCGGCTCGGCCATCTGCCGCACCGCTTCGCAGCAGCGGAAGACCGGCTCGCACTGCATCACCATGCCGGGGCCGCCCCCGTAGGGGCGGTCGTCCACCTTGCGGTGCTTGTCGAGGCTGTAGTCCCGGATGTCGTGCAGGTGATAGCTGACCAGCCCCTTCTGACGAGCGATGCCGAGGATGCTCGAGTCCAGGAACGGCCCGAACACGTCAGGGAACAGCGTCAGAATGTCAAACCTGAGCGCCGGGCGTTCTGTGGCCGACACGGGTCACGCTCCCTGGGCGGCCCGCCGCGCGGCAGGCGGACGCGACGCTTCAGAGCCGAATGCCCTGCTTGCGCAGCAGGTTGGCCACCGTCTCGGTGGGCTGGGCCCCCTGGCTGAGCCAGTACTCGACGCGCTGGCGGTCCACCGTCACCTTGTCCTCGTCCTTCTCCTGGTGGGGATCGTAGGAGCCGAGGTACTCGATGGGGGCGCCGTCCCGTCGCGTGCGCTGGTCAAAGGCGCCGATACGCCAGTAGGCCTGGTTGCGTCGTCCGCATCTTGTCAGTCTGATCCTTACCATTCTTCTTTGCTGTGGCTCTCGATTGAGGGGGCTTTCTACCTTCGTCTGCCTCGTTTGCGCTTCGACTTGCGCCGTCCCGCCACGCCGGGCGGCCCGCCGCCGGGCAACTGGTCCAGCCCGGCCGGCATGGCCTGCATCAGGGCGTCCATGTCCCCGCGGCTCACCTTGCGCATCACCTTCTTCATCTGCTTGAACTGCTTGAGGAGCTGGTTGACCACCACGGGCTCCGAGCCGCTGCCCCGGGCGATGCGCTGGCGCCGGCTGGCGCTGATGACCTCGGGGGTGGAGCGCTCCTCGGGCGTCATGCTGTTGATGATGGCCTCGATGCGGTCAACCTGCTTGTCGTCGAACTCCTCGATCTGCGCCAGCTTCGAGCCGATGAAGGGCAGGTGCCCCAGCAGGTCCCGCAGGGAGCCCATGCGGCGCAGTATGTGTATCTGGCGACGAAAGTCCTCCAGGTCGAAGGTGGCCCGCCGCAGCTTCTCCTCCAGCTCGTGGGCGTCCTCCTCCTCCAGGGCGGCCTGTGCGCGCTCGACCAGCCCCACCACGTCGCCCATGCCCACTATGCGGTCCGCCATGCGATCGGGGTAGAAGGGCTCGAACTTGTCCAGCTTCTCCCCCAAGCCGACGAACTTGATGGGCTTGCCCGTGACGGCCTTGATGGACAGGGCGGCCCCGCCCCGCGCGTCGCCGTCGAGCTTGGTCAGGATCACGCCGTCGAATTCGAGGCTCCGGTTGAACTCCAGGGCGCTGTTGACGGCGTCCTGGCCCGTCATGGCATCGGCCACCAGGTATATCTGGTCCGGCCTGACGCGGGCCTTCAGCTCGCGAAGCTCGGCCATCATCTCCCCGTCAATGTGCAGCCGCCCGCCGGTGTCCAATATCACCGGACCCAGGTCCTTCTGGGCCGCCTCGAAGCGCGCCCTCATGGCGATCGTCATGGCGTCGCTCTGGCGGTCGCTCATGACGGGCACGTCAATCTGGCGGCCGAGCACCTCGAGCTGCTCGACGGCGGCCGGACGGCGCACGTCGGCGGCGACCAGCAGCGGCGCGCAGGAGTAGCTCTGCCGCAGGTGTAGAGCCAGCTTGGCGCAGGTCGTCGTCTTGCCGCTGCCCTGGAGCCCGCACAGCATCAGCACCGTCGGCCCGTCCTGCCGCATCGGGACGGACACATCCACGGGGCCGATGAGCGCCTCCACCTCGTCGTGGACGATCTTGACGATCTGCGCCGCCGGATTGACCCCCCGGATGACCTCCTCGCCGAGCGCCTTCTCGCTGACGCGCTGGATGAACTCCTTGACGACGCGGTAATGGACGTCGGCTTCCAGCAGGGCCAGACGCACCTCGCGCAGGCCGTCCTGGATGTTCTTCTCGGTCAGGCGCGGCTTGCCGCGCAGCTTGCCGAAGAAGCCTTCCAGCGTATTGGTGACGGTCTCGAACACAGTACGTCAGCAGTTGCCGGTTGGAGAAGGTAAGGCTGAGGGCCCGCCGATCCCTCGATGGGGCGCGCCGCGCGCAACGGTCCCTCCCGCCGCGGCGAACACGCACAACAGCAACCGGGGCCCCCGACTCGGCAGCGGCCGATGTGGGCGCGCCGGGCGGCGGCAAGGCGCGGCCGGCACATTCGATAGGATTATATCAGACGGGGTCCCCGGTTCAAGCGAAAACGGCCTCCCGGGCGCGCGCGCACGGGCGCTGGGCGCGCCCTTTCCCCTTCTCCTGCAAGGGCTTAGCGGGGGCGGCAGCCGACGCCATCCCTTGCAAAGGCCGCTGCAAGCTGCTAACGTCATGGCCTTCACGCCGGCGCCCCACGGCCGGCGCCACCCAGGAGGCGAGCACCATGGACGAGCCGCGCCGCGAGGTCCTGCTCGTCAACCTGGTCACCGGCTCCCGGCTCATCTTCGCGCTGCCGGTGGCGGTGCTGACATTCTGGTCGCCGGGGCAGACGTGGGCCATCGTCGCCTCCACGGCCCTGATCGTGGCCGTGGAGCTGTCCGACCTGTTCGACGGCTACCTGGCGCGGCGCCACGACTCGGTCAGCCCGTTCGGCAAGATGTTCGACCCCTACGCCGACAGCATCTCGCGGCTGACCATCTACTGGTCGCTGGCGGTGATCGGGCGCTGCGTGGCCTTCCTGCCGCTGGTGATGGCCGTGCGCGACGTAACGGTGGGCTACGCGCGCATCATCATGACGCGTCGCGGCAGGGACGTGGCCGCCCGGCGCACCGGCAAGCTGAAGGCCCTCATCCAGGGCGCTTGCGCCCCGCTGCTGATGGCCGGCCCGCTCTACTGGCGCGGGGCGGGCAGCTGTGTCATCTGGGTCCTGAGCCTGGCGGTGCCGGCCATCACGCTGGC
>LJUE01000059.1 GCA_001303885.1 Planctomycetes bacterium SM23_32
CGCAAAGCGCCGATAGCAGTCCAGCCCGAGCAGACGGTGCGCTTCCCGGCCGGCGGCCGGTTCGTCGAACGCCACCGGCCGCCATCCCGAGCCGCTGTCCATCAGCAGGGGCGGATCAGCCTGGTCGCCGGGGCGCCTGAGCCGGCCCTCCGTGCCGACGGCCTCGAGCTCGGCGTAGAGGCTGCCCGGCGGCCGGATGTCGCCGCACAGTATCTCGGCCCGCACTGCGTCGGCAAACTCGAAGACGCCGAAGGCACCCGTCTCGATGGCATGCCCGTAGCGCCGGCCCGCCCGCACCGTCCGCGCTGCCCACTCCTGGGCGTCCGGCACGGGATGGCGGTGCACCTGGCCGAACACCCAGCGCACCGGCCCGTCGCCGTTCAGGTGCCGAATCAGGTCCACCAGGTGGGTGGCATCCGACAGGAGGTCGCCGGCGCAGTAGCCCCGCAGCAGTTGGAGCCCGCCGATGGCGCCCTCGGCGATCAGTTCCCGCATCCTGCGGAACGCCGCCGCCAGCCGACGCTGGTGGTTGACGGCCAGCGCCGCGCCGGCCTCCCGGCAGGCCCGCACCATCGCCCGGCCCTCGCGCATGTTCACGGCCATCGGCTTCTCGCAGTAGACGCCCCGCACGCCGGCTTCAGCGGCCTCGAGCGTCATTGGAGCATGCAGCGCGCTCGGCGTGGTGATTACCGCCACGTCGGGCTGCTCCCGGCGGAGCATCTCCCCGTAGTCGGCGTAGACACGCTCCACGCCGAAGGCGCTTGCGGCCTCCTCGGCGCGGTCGGCCTGGACGTCGGCCACGGCCACCACCGCAAACTCATCCAGGGCGGACAGGGGCGAGAGGTGGAAGCGGGCAATGCCGCCGCAGCCGACCACCACGGTCCGCAGCGGCTCACGTGATTCGGATCGCATCGGCAGCATGCTCCCTCGCGGGCGTGTTCTCAGAGGCTCCGGACGTACTCCAGCGATCTTGCCAGCGCCTCGGGCTGGTCCATCCCCTCCACCGGATCTATCTCAAGCACCATCACCAGGCCCTCCGGGTCAGGGGCGCCCCGCGCCAGGGTTTCGTAGACGTCCCGCATGCCGACGTCTCCCTCCCCGATGACGGCGCCGCGGATCTCGAAACAGAGCGGCCTGGCCTTCTTGTTGGGACGCACGTAGTGATCCTTGAAGTGCGTGCCGACCACGCAGGGCGCCGCCGCTTCGGCGGCCGGCAGCGGCCGCTCCCCTATGAGGTAGGTGTTGCCGGTGTCGAGGAAGATGCCCAGGTGCGGCACGCGCTCGCAGAGGGCCGCCAGGTCGGAGGCGTAGTAATCGCCGTGGTTCTCGATGCCGAGCGGGCAGCCGAGCCGATGACAGGCCTCCGCAATCGGGGCCAGCCCCTCGGCCAGGCGGTCCATCTGCTCCTCGAGCGAAGGCTCACGGACGAAGCGGTGCGTGCTGCCGGCCGCCGTGGTCACGATGGGGGTCCGCATCGGGCCGGCCAGCCCCTCGATGCCGGCGATGGTCTCCTCTATGCCTCGCCGCAGGGCGCCGGCGTCTTCGGTGAACCAGTCCAGGCCGAACGCCAGCACGGCGCGCACGTCGCGTTCGCGGAGCGCCTCGGCCAGCCGGTCGCGACGCTCCGGTTCCATCTGGGCCAGGGCGCGCAGGCCCCATTGGGAGGCCTGCAGGCCGTTGGCGACGAGCACCTCGATCTCGGCTCCGTAACGGTCCCCACCGTCGGGCACCAGGCCGCCCATCCACCCGCTCATCATCATGCCCCAGATCATGCCCCCGGCTCCTTTCCCCGGCGCGCGCGCATCAGGAGGCCGCCAGATGGCCTCGCCGCCCGTCGAGTGCGCGGCAAGCCCGACACCGCTGCGGCTAAAGACCGTGCATTATAGCTACCGGCCGATGCCCTGCAAGACGCGCCCCTCCTTGCATCGCGCGGCGGGCCGGAGATAATGGACCGGCTCACAGCAGACGGAGAGCGGGCACGTGGCCAGCGAGATCCGCACCGAAGTGAAAGGCCGCCACCACTACCGCGAGCTGGTGGTCGAGGGGGAGTCCGTCGGCGAGCTGGTGGTCTGGGACCTGGAGATGTGGCTGCTCGGCGAGCGCCTGCGCGTGGGCGGCGTCGGGGGCGTGCATACGGACGAGAGACACCGCAACAAGGGCTACATGCGCCGCCTGATGGAGGACACCGTCGAGTACATGACCGGCCTGGGGCAGCACTTCTCGATGCTGTTCGGTATCTCGGACTTCTACAACAAGTTCGGCTTCGCCCCCTGCCTGCCCGAGCACCGCATTGACGTGGCCACGCGCGATGCTGAACGGGCCGCCGCCGAGGCGCGGCCCTGCACAGTGGGGCCGCTGGCCGAGGAAGACCACCCCCTGGTCGTTGATCTCTATAACCAGGACAACCGCTGCCGGCCGGCGGCCATCGTGCGCTCCGTGGAGCACTTCCGCGGCTTCCGCAAGGGCAGCGGCTGGCACACCAGGGCAGTCGCCTCCGTCCTGAGAGACGACGCAGGGAAGCCCCTGAGCTACATGGTATGCGACGACAGCCGCACGACCGTGAACGCCATCGAGGTGAACACGTGCGACCCGTCCCACTTCGCCACGCTCCTCTGCGAGCTGGCGAAGATGGCCGTCGAGCGGCGCTGCGGGAGCATCGAACTGCACATGGCAGACGATCATCCTTTCGCGCGGTTCGTGCGCCGGTTCGGCTGCCGGCGCTGCACCGACTTCCCCCGCATGGGGAGCGGCATGATGAGGCTGCTCAACCAGCAGTCGGCCTTCGAACGGCTCCAGCCGGCGCTGGAGCGCCGGCTCGCCGAGACCGCGCTGCGGGGACGGTCCGTCGAGCTAGACATCGAGACCGAACTGGGGCAGACGGGGCTGAGGCTGGGGGGCGGCTCGGCCGGGCAACCGGCCCTGCGGGGCAGCGTGCGGCTCGGGCAGGACAAGCTGACGCAGCTACTCGTGGGCTACCGCACGGCCGAAGAAGTGCTGGCAGACGCGAGTGTCGAGGCCGAGGGGCAGGCGAGCGAGGCGCTCGACGCCCTGTTCGGCGGCGGGCGGCCCTACGTGTGGCACGCCGACAGGTTCTGACGAATCGGGCTTGCCGGGGTTGTGCTCAGGTGTACCACCGCTCGGCGGCGATCCGCTCTATCTCCTGCCAGGCATAGAGCCTGCCACGCCCGATGCCCGGACAGCGCTCGGCGGCGGCCTCCCAGCTCTGCCGGCTCCGGATGTTGTCACGCCAGAAAGGGAAGGTGCGGCATTGGGCGGGGCGCACGGGGTAGACGCCACAGCCCGCCGGCGTCAGCAGCACGCAGTCCCCGTTGGTTTGCTCCTTCAGGCTGACGCGCCGCCCGACTTCGCGGCAGTACTGCCGCGCGAACGCCGCCGGGCTCAACCCGAAGAAGCGCGCGATCCGGCCCAGCTCCCCGGACGAGAGCCACACGTAACCGGGCGGCCCCGTGCAGCACTGGCAGCACTGCGTGCAGGTGAAGCGCAGGCCGTCCTCGTACCAGGGGGGTTCGCGTCGGTAGTCTTCCTGAGAACGCCGACCGGCCACCCGCAACCCCCTGCTGCCTCAGGGAAGGGCTCCAGCCGCCCCGCAGCCGTCAGGCGGGGCTGCCGGCGGGCCGGGGATAGCCGCCAGCGGCCGCCTCGCCACCCGGCTCCGCGACGGCCTTGCCCTCGGCGGCCGCCTGCCGGGGCTCTTCCTCGGCGCGGCGTTCCTCCGCCAGCTCGGCCACAGTAGCCCCCTCGAATATCCTGTCCACGTCCTCGCCGCTGAGGGTCTCCAGTTCGAGCAGCGCCTCGGCAATGGTCTCCAGCTCGCGGACGTGCTGCTCGCAGGCGCGGCGCGCGTCACGGTAGCACTCCATGAGGATGGCGCGCATCTCCTGATCAATCTTCTCGGCCATCTGCTCGCTGTGCTGCTTGGCCTTGGTGATCTCGTTGCCCAGGAAGACGTGCTGCTCCTCGTCGGAGTAGCGCACGGGGCCGAGCTCTTCGCTCATGCCCCACTGGGTGACCATCTTGCGGGCCAGGGCGGTGGCGGCCTTGATGTCGTTCTCGGCGCCCGACGATACGTCGCCGCAGAACATCTCCTCGGAGACGCGCCCGGCCATGTTCATGGTGATGACGCCGAGGCACTCTTTCATGCGCATGCCGTACTTGTCCTGCTCGGGCAGCACCATGGTCATGCCCAGTGAGATGCCGCGGGGGATGATGGTGACCTTGTGCAGCGGCTCGACGTGCTCGTGGAGCTTGGCCACCAGGGCGTGGCCGGCCTCGTGGTAGGCCGTCATGCGGCGGTCCTCGTCACTCATGACGCGGCTGCGCTTCTTCTGGCGGCCGAAGCGCACCTTGTCCCGCGCCTCCTCCAGGTCCTCCTGGGCGACCACCTCCCGCCCCTTGACGGCGGCCTGGATGGCGGCCTCGTTCACCAGGGCCTCCAGGTCGGCGCCCGTGAAGCCCGGCGAGCCGCGCGCGATCTTCAACAGGCTCACGTCCTCAGCCATGCGCACCTTGCGGGCGTGGACCTTCAGTATCTCCTCGCGCCCGCGCACATCGGGCATGTCCACCACGATCTCGCGGTCGAACCTGCCCGGCCGCAGCAGCGCGGGGTCGAGCACATCCGGGCGGTTGGTCGCGGCGATGACGATGATGCCTTCGTCGCGGCTGAAGCCGTCCATCTCGCTGAGGATGGCGTTCAGCGTCTGTTCGCGCTCGTCGTGGCCGCCGCCCAGGCCGGTGCCGCGCTTGCGGCCGACGGCGTCAATCTCGTCCAGGAAAATAATGGCCGGCTGGTTCTGGCGCGCCTTGCGGAACAAGTCCCTCACGCGGGCGGCGCCCACGCCCACGAACAGCTCCACGAAGTCCGACCCGCACAGGCTGAAGAACGGCACGTCGGCCTCGCCGGCGATGGCCTTGGCCAGCAGCGTCTTGCCGGTGCCCGGCGCTCCCACCAGCAGCACGCCGCGCGGTATGCGGCCGCCGATGCGCTGGAACTTCTCCGGGTTCTTCAGGAACTCGACGATCTCCTGGACCTCCTCCTTGGCCTCCTCCACGCCGGCCACGTCGTCAAAGGTGACCTCCGGCTTCTCCTTGCGGGCGTACTGCGTGCTGTTGCCCACGAAGGGCATGAAGCTGTCTCGTGAGCCGACCGCGCGCATCTGCCGGTTGAAGAAGTAGACCATCAGCACCAGCAGCAGCAGGAACGGCGCCATCTGGAGGAGGATCATCGGCACCATCCCGGGCGGCTCCTTCACGCTGAGCGCGTCCTGGGGCAGCTTGCGTGCCCACTCGTCCAGGCTCGCGTCTATGTAGCCCTCGGTGAGGTTGACACGGAACGCCTGCGGCGCGCCGCCAGCCGAGCGGAAGACGCCGCGGCCCCGGGTGCCCTCCACGTGCAACTCCAGCACCTGGCCGGCGTCCATGAGCCCCTGGAAGCGGCTGAGCGTTACGCTCTCCTCGTCGGCCTGGTTCATCCGCTTCCACAAGAAGAAGGCCAGCAGGATGGCCGTCAGGAACACGGCCCACATCAGCAGCTGGCGCCCGAGCCGGTGACGAGGCTCCTCGTCCTGCTCGGAGGGGTCCTCCGAAGGCACGGGCACGCGGGGCTTGTCCTTGTCGGCGTTCGGCTTCATCCGTCCACCTGGAAGGCAGTTTCCTAACTACATGCTACCAACTCTTTTGCATACGTTCCACGACGCGCTGGGCGGTTTCCTGGAACACCAGGTCGAACAGCGAGTCCTCAAGCGTCTCCGCGATGCGGGCCGACTCCTCGACGGTCTGCTCCGGCACGATGTCGCGGCCGGTGAGCCGGTCACGCCACCGGAACCGCACCCTGGCGGTCACGCGGTTCAGCAGCACGCGGTCGTCTTCGGACTTCACGTAAGAGCTTTCCTCGAAGTCGAGCAGCTCGCCGCTCAGAATGCTGTCCGCCCGCTCCTTCGGCGCAAAGGCGAACGGGGTGCGCAGCCTAATCTCGTCTGCGATCGCTCGCGTCAGCGCCACCTCCAGGCCCCGCCGGAAGGTGCGGTTGTCGAAGGCCTCCACGTAGATGGTCTTGATGTCGGAGCGGAACAACGGCTCCGGCGCATAGCCCAGGCAGCCGGCCAGGCAGCAGACGGTCAGGCACAGCACGATGGCGCGTCGCTTCCTCATGGTTCGCCTTCCGGTTCGGCGGCAACGGCGCCGGGCAGGTCCATCTCCCGCACCTCGCCGCGCCAGGGCGCAGGGGCGTTCCGGTGGATGTGGGCCAGTTCGCGCTCGGCCCATTCGGCCTCGGGCGTGTCCGGGAACTGCCGGCGCAGATCCTCCAGGTAGCTGACGGCGGCCCAGGGCTTGCGCTCCACGTCAATGTAGTAGCAGGCTATCTGCCAGTTCAGCGCTGCCCGCTCGCGCCGCGCCTGCTCGACCTTCTCACGGGCCGCTGAGACGTAGGCGTCGCCGGGATAGCGGTCCATGAAGTCGCGGAAATGCCGTTCGGCCAGCTCGACACGCTCCAGCCCCAGCCCCAGCCACGTGGCCAGCCGCCACTCGCATTCGGCCGCCCGGTACCAACAGTAGGAACCGTGCTCGCTGCCCGGGAAGAGGCTGATGAAGGCCAGGTACTCCGCCTCAGCGTCCAGGAAACGCTGCGCCTCGAAGAGCACGTCCGCCTTCGCCTTCTGGGCCTCGGCGGCCTCCTGCCGGTCAGGGGCGGTGTCCATGAGCCGCTCGTGGAGCTCCATGGAGGCCTCCACGTCCCGCTCCGCCTCCAGGCGCGCGGCTGTGAACTGGAGCGGCCGCACGCGGGGCGCAAACTCGCTGTGCGGATAGCCGACGCGCAGGAGCTCAAGCTCCTCGAAGGCCTCCTTCGCCCGGCCGCAGGCCAGCAGGCCCCGCGCGATGACGAAACGCGTCTCCGGCACCCACTCGGCGGCGGGATGCTCGGCAATCAGCAGGCGCAGCTCCACCACGCCCCCGGCCCACTGCCCCGCGCCGATGAGGGCCATGGCGTGCTCCCGGCGCGCTTCCACACTCGCCGTCGAGACCTCGTCCAGGTCCACCTCGCCGGTCTCCGGCATCCACACCTCGATGCCGAACACCGCCGGAGCCAGCAGGCCCGCCAGCAGCAGCGCCAGCAGCGCAGCCGGGCGGCTCAAGGACTGAGGTCGTGGAGACATGGCGCGTCCTTCGTTGCCGGTCCTCCGGGATCGGCGGCCATTGTAACAGAAGGGGAGGCGGGTTCCGCAACTGCCACGGCGGGCGATGCTCCGGCTCAGACGAACAGCTCGATCAGGTTCTGGCTGTCGGCATCAAGCTCCCGGTAGTCGGGTATCAGGTAGCCGTTGCCTTCGGCGTCGCGCACGTAGATGCGCCCTGCGGGCAGGCGATGGGCGTCGTGACTGCTCTTGAGCGCCAGGCGGCGCGGGCCGCGGTCGGTCTCCACCTCCCAGATGGGTATCTGGAATTCGCGGTAGATGGCGTTCACGCGCGTGATGGTGGGCACGAAGTGCTGCTTGCCCAGCTCGTCCCGCAGGGCGCGGCGGGACGGCTCGGCCAGGTCCGCCAGGTCCTCCAGCATGCCGAACTCCTCGCCTTCGGCGTCGCGCAGGATGAGAAAGCGCTCGGGTTCGGTCACGGGGAAACAGGGCGCGACCCTCACCCCCTCTTTGCGGCCGCACTCGGCGCAGACCACCACGAGCCCTTCGGCCAGCGTCTGCTCGACGGTGACCCCCCGAGGGTCCAGCACGGTGAGGGCCTCCATCAGGTCGAATGTCCCCCCGCCCGGTGGGCCCCGGCGGCTGTCACGTGGGGTTTTCGACATGCTGCCTCCCCGGTCGGGTCATTCCTGCCACGCGGTGATCTTCGAAAGCTCGGTCTGCTTGCGGCACAGGTTGGCGTAGACGCCGTCCAGCGCCATCAGCTCGTCGTGGGTGCCGCTCTCCACCAGGCGCCCGCGCTCGAGCACCAGGAGGCGGTCGGCGAACTTGAGGGTGGAGAGCCGGTGGGCGATGGCGAACGTTGTGCGGCCACTGATGAGGCGCCTGAGGGCCTGCTGGATCTTCTCCTCGGTCTCGGTGTCCACGCTGGAGGTGGCTTCGTCGAGGATGAGTATGCGGGGGTCCTTCAGGATGGCGCGCGCGATGGCGACGCGCTGCCGCTCGCCTCCGCTCACGCGCATGCCGCGTTCGCCCACCAGGGTGTCGTACTTCTCCGGGAAGTTCAGGATGAACTCGTGGGCGTTAGCGGCCTTGGAGGCGGCGATGACCTCCTTCTGGGTCGCGCCCGGCTTGCTGTAGGCGATGTTCTCGGCCACGGTGCCACTGAACAGGAAGGGCTCCTGCGAGACGATGCCGATCTGGCGCCTGAGGGTCTCCACCTTCACCTGGCTCAGGTCCTGCCCGTCAATGAGCACCTGCCCCTCGTCGGTCTTGTAGAAGTGGCAGACCAGGTTGATGAGCGTCGTCTTGCCGGCCCCCGAGTGGCCGACCAGGCCGATCATCTCGCCCGGCTCGACCACGAAGTTGATGCCCTTCAGCACGGGCTCTTCGGGGTCGTAGCCGAACGTGACGTCGCGGAACTCCACCCGCCCCCCGATGGGCGGCATCACGACGGCACGCGCGTCGGTGTCCAGCTCGGGTTCGCTGTCCAGCACGTCGAAGACCCGCTCGGCGGAGGTGGCGGCCCGTTCGAACTCCGGCAGCATCCGGGCCAGGTCCAGCACCGGCCGGTAGAGCATCCACATGTAGGCGACGAAGGCGAGGATGCCGCCCACGCTGAGCGTGCCGCGCATAACCATCAGGCCCCCGACGACCAGCACGATGAGACTGCCCAGCTGGGTGGAGACGCCGAGGACGGGCTCCAGGATGGCGCGCACCTTCACCGCTTTCATCTCCTGGGCGAAGATGCTGTCCATCACGTTGCTGAAGCGGCCCGTCTCGCGCTTGCTCTGGGCAAAGGCCTTCACGACGCGGATGCCCGGTATGACGTCGGCCAGGTAGGCGCTCATCGCCGCGTACCGCCGCCACAGCATGTGGTAGAGCCGGTGGAACTTGCGCCGCGCCACCTCGCTCGCGCCCACCAGCAGCGGCAAGGGCAGCAGCGAAAGCAGCGCCAGCCGCCAATTCAGGACGCCCATCACGACGATGATGCCCGCTATCACCAGCACGTCGCGCACGGCCATGACCACGCGCGAGCTGATGAACTGCTGGATGCGCGCCACGTCCCGCGTGATGCGCGACATCGCTCGGCCTGTCTCCTCCCGGTGGTAGAAGGACAGGCTCAGCCGCATCATGTGCCCGAAGACCGTGTTGCTCAGGTCCAGCACAATGCGCATGCCCAGCAGCGTCATCACGTACTGGCGCAGCCCGCCCACGAGCGCAGGCGCGGTGAACAGGATCAGGAAGACGCCGCCCAGCAGCAGAAGGAGCTGCAGCGAGGCGGGCTCAGCGAACCGGTACCAGAAGCTCTCGGCCGGCGCCTGGCCGCCCGGCCCC
>LJUE01000060.1 GCA_001303885.1 Planctomycetes bacterium SM23_32
CAGCACCCCGCCGATCTGCACCACGGCCAGGGGACGGAATATCTCGCCGCCGAACCCCCGCCCCAGCGACAACGGGATCAGGGCCGCCACGGTGGTGAAGTTCGCCATCAGGATCATCCGGTAGCGCACGGCGCACGCCTCGCGGATCGCCTCGCGCGCCGTCTTGCCCCCCGCCTCGGCTCGCATGGCGTAGTCCACCACGATGATCGCGTTGTTGACGACCATGCCCACCAGTATGACCATGGCCATCAGGGAGAACATGTTGACCGTCACATTAGCCACGAGCATGGCCAGGGAGACGCCGATCAGCGAGACCGGCAGGGCCATGATGATGATGGCGGCGAAGCCGAAGGACTCGATGATGCCGGCCACGCACAGGAAGGTGAGCGCGGCGGCGGTGGCCATGGCCTTGAAGAGCTCCTTGAAGTTCTTCTGGCGCATCTCAGTCTGGCCGCCGAAGTTGAGGGTAACGCCCTCGGGAACGGCCACTTCCTCGCTGATCCGTCGCCTGACGTCGGCCTCTATCTTGCCGACGGGCCGTTCCCCGGTCAGGCCGGCGGTGACGGTCACCAGGCGCGTCCTGTCCTTACGCGTGATCAGCGTGGAGCCGGCCTCCCGCCGGACGTCGGCCACCTGGCCGATTGGGACCATCCCGCCCGTGATGGCGGAGCTGATGAACATCCGGTCCACGTCGGCCGCCCACTGCCGGTCTTCCTCGCGCAGCTTGACGACGACGTCGTAATTCTCGTCGCCGGTCAGGAACTCCGAGGCTACCGTGCCCTCCACGTAGGCGCGCACCTCCTCGGCCAGAAGGCGCACGTTCACGCCGTGCCGGTTGGCCTGCTCCTGGAGCGGGATGACGCGCAGCTCCGGCTGGCCGGACTGCCAGGACTTCGAGACGCCGGCCGTGCCCGGCACGCCCTCGACGATCTTCATCACCTGGCCGGCCACCCGCTTCAACGCGGCCAGATCGTCACCGACGACCTCTATCCCGATGGCGGGTTCGTTGGGGCCGCCCATCTCCTCCTTGGCCACCAGAACCCTCGCCGAAGGGATGTCGGCCAGCTTGGGACGCAGCTCGTTCAGCATCTCGTCCAGGCCCTTCGGCCGGTCGGCCCGGTCGGCGATCGTCACCGATATCTCGGCCAGGTCCACGCCCTCGGTGCGCCCGCTCATGCCGGCCGCCACGCGGCCCACGCGCACCATGTAGCGCTCCAGGTAAGGCACCTCGCGCACCTGGGCCTCCACGCGGCGCACGACGGCGTCCGTCACCTCCAGCGGCGTGCCTACCGGCGCCTCCAGCGAGACGCGGAAGCGGCCCTCGTCCGAGGGCGGGAAGAACTCGAGCCCCACAACGGCAAAGGGTCCAAACGACGCCACGAACGCGATCAGCGTGATGAAGACGGTCGAGAGCCGGTGGCGCAGGCACCAGTCCAGCATGCCCAGGTAGACGCGCCTGGCGCGCTCGAAGGCCGCCTGCCAGAGGCCGGCTAGCCGCCCGAAGGTCGAGTCGAAGCTGAAGCTGAAGAAGCCGTTCTCGCGCCGCCCCCGCTGGTTCCCGCGCAGCAGCAGGCCGCACATCATGGGCGTCAGCGAGAAGGAGATCAAGAGGGAGGCCACCGTGGCGAACACCACAGTGAGGCCAAGCTCCTTAAAGAACCGGCCGATGATCTCGCCCATGAAGGCGATGGGCAGGAAGACTACCAGGTTCGTCGCCGTGGAGCTGAAGATGGCCAGCGCGATGTCCCGGGTGCCGTCCACGGCCGCATCGGCTGGCGGCGTGCCCTCGTCCACCAGCCGGTTGACGTTCTCCAGCACCAGGATGGCGTTGTTGACCAGCACGCCGATGACGATGGCCATGCCGGTCAGCGAGATGATGTTCAGCGTGAAGCCGGCCGCCCGCATGCCCACGAACGCGGCGACGACGGCGGCCGGCATGACGATGGCCACGATGACGGTGGCGCGGGGCGAGCCCAGGAACAGGTAGATGACGACGGCCGTCAGGCAGACGCCGATCAGCATGTTCTGCCACACGTTGGCGAGCGCGCCGCGGATGAAGATGGAGGTGTCGCGGGCCACGTCGAGCCTGGCGCCGGCCGGCAGCATCGCCCGCAGCCGCGGCAGGGCCGCGTTCACGCCGTCCACCACCTCGACCTCGTTGGCATCGGTGCGCGCCTGCACGGCCAGCCCTATGGCGGGCTGCCCGTTGAAGCGGTTGATGGTGCGCGCCTCCTCGTAGGTGTCCACCACCCTGCCCAGGTCACCCACGGTCAGGATGCCGCCGCCGGCCGTGGGCACCTGGATCTGCTCTATCTCCTCGGGGCGCTCGACACGGCCGGGCGTGCGCAGGACGAACTCGCGGCCCGGCTCGGTGATGTGGCCGGCGGGCACGTTCACGTTCGCCGCCCGGATGGCCGCCACCACCATGCCGATGGCCACCCGGTGCCTGCGCAGCTTGCGCATGTCGAGCAGCAGCTGGATTTCCCGCTCCTGGCCGCCGGACAGCTCCACGTCGGCCACGCCGGCTATCTGCGTCAGCAGCGGCTTCAGCTCCTCGTCGGCAAGGCGGTAGAGATCGTTGGGGTCCTGCGGCCCGTAGAGCGCCAGGTCCACCACGGGCAGCGAGCCGATCTCGAACTTCTGGGGCACCGGCTCGTCGGCCGCCTCCGGCAGCAGCGGCAGGATGCGGTCTATCTTGTTGCGCACATCCACCGCCTTGATGTCAACGTCCTCTTCCAGCCCGAACTGGACGAACACCAGCGACAGCCCCTGCTGCGAACTCGAGTTGATCTCCTCGATGCCGGAGATGGTGACGACGGCGTCCTCAATGCGCTTAGTGATCTCGCTCTCGACCTCGGCCGGGCTGGCCCCCTGGTAGACCGTATAGACCGTCACGAACGGAAACTCGATCTCCGGGAACCGCCGCACGCCCAGCCCGCCATACGAGAGCGCGCCCAGGATGACGGCGATCAGCACCAGGACGGTGGTCAGCACGCGGCGCCGCACGAAGGTCTCGATCATGGCGCGCCCCCGTCCTCCACGACCCTCACCCTCGTGCCGTCGGTGATGGCCTCGCGCACGTTGACGATGACCAGGTCAGCCGGGCCGACCGGCTCGCCGCGGAGCTGCACGAACCCCTCCTCGGCCAGTCCCACCTCCGCCTCCAGCCTGCGAGCACGCTGGACCCGCACCTCCTCGTACCGCGCCTGTGGGGCCTCCTGCGAGCCCGCAGCGGCACGCGGCCGGCCCACCCGTCCGAAGAACCCGCCGGCCCGGCGCGCGCCACGCCTCAGCCTGGCTGCGAACCCGTGCTCGTCCTCCTCCGGCTGCCGGTTGGCCTCGGGCGCAGCGTTCGCCACCTGCACCTGCTCGACGGAGTCCTGCACCACGAAGATGATGTTCGACCCGTTCTCCAGCACGAGGGCGTTGTCGGGCACGGCGAGGGTGGTCACCTTGTCGCTGCGCAGGAAGCGCACCTGGGCGTACATGCCCGGCCGCATCAGCCAGCCCCCGCTGGCGGGGCTGTTCTGCACCTTCAGATAGACGTCGAAGAACCGGTTCGGGTCCGTCGTAGCGGGGCTTACGCGACTGACCGTCCCGGCGAGCCATTCGTCCTGCGACTCGAGCATGAATTCCGCCTGCGTGCCCGGAGCCACGTGGGCGACCTGGGCTTCCGGCACGAGGGCCGCCACCTCGACGGTGGACAGGTCCACGATGGTCATCAGCTCCTTGCCGACGCCCTTGTACTCGCCGGCCTCCACCCAGCGCTGCTCCACGACGCCGTCCACGGGCGAGGCCACGTCAGCGAACTTCAGGCGGGAGCGGGCGGCCTCCAGCGCGGCCGCCGCGTTGTCCCGCCGTGTCCTATACAGCTCGAGCCGGTCCTGCGAGATGACGCCGTCCTCGCGGAGCTTGGCGTAGCGGTCGTAGTTGTTCTGGGCCTCCTGGAAGGCGGTCTCGGCCGCCTGGATGGCCGCCTCCAGGTCCGTCTTGCGGAACTCCACCAGCACCTGCCCCTTGCGCACCGCGTCGCCCACGCGGGCGTTGACGACCTCCACCACCTCCTCCACGTTGGCCCTGAGCATCGCGCGCACGTCGGCCACGACGCTGCCGTCGCAGTGGAAGTAGTCGCGGAACTCCTTGAGCACGGGATGGACCGTCTCGACGGGGATGCCCTCCTCGGCGTGTATCTTCTCGATGCTCACCGCCCGCACCTGCGGCCTGCCCAGCGAGTAGAGGATGGGCACGCTGAGCAGCCCCGTCAGCACGAGCAGGACCAGGAGCGCCTTCACCAGACTCCAGAGCCACCTCATCGCGTTTGTCTCCTTGTGGGCGGTCCGCGCGGCTCGCGCGCGGGCCGGATGCCTTCAGCTTCCTGGTTCAGCGTCGCTCCCTGGCCCCTCGCCGGCCGGAGGACCCTCGCCGGCGGACGCCATGAAGTCCTCCACCACGCCGGGCGCCGGCACCTCCTGGGGCACCCTGTCGGCCCCGGGGCCGGGCCCCAGCAAGCCGGTGGCCCGGTGCAGGACGAGCCGCGCCACCCCGTGCGCGTGCAGCGCCTCGTAGTAGAGCCCTCGCGTGCGCGTCAGCGCGGAGCGCGCGTCGAGCACCTCCAGCTCGGTGTTGACGCCTTCGCGCGCGCCGATCTGCACCAGCCGCAGCGCCTCGTTGGCACGCTCCAGGTTCAGTTGCTGCGAGCGGACCAGCTCGTCGGCGTCCCGCAGGTCCAGGATGCCGTTCTTGACCTCTTCGAGCACGAGCTGCTCGGTGTCGGCCAGCTGGATGGCGCTCTGGTTCAGCACGGCCTTCTGCTGGATGACTTTGCCCTCGCGGCGGAACCCGTCAAACAGAGTCCAGGTGAGCCGGACGCCGGCCTGCCACTGGTCGCCCCATTCGATGCTGCTGGCCTGGTGGGGGTCGGGCTTGGCCCACAGCTGCCAGCCCCACGCCTCCAGCTCGGGCAGGTACTCGCTGTAGAGGATGCGCAGCGCCGTCTCCTGCACGCGGATGTCCAGCTCCCCCTGATAGAGCTCGGGCCGGTTCAGGAACGCCAGCCGCACCGCGTCCTCGAACTCGGGCTCCATCGGCAGGTAGGTCAGCTTGTCGGCGAGCGCGACCTCGCTCTTCTGCGAGACCCCCGCCGCCCGGAACAGCGTCGTCCACGCCCTGTTGAGGGCATTGCGCTGGTGGATCATGTCAGCCTGGACGTTGGACACCTCGACGCGCGCGCGCAGCCGGTCGAAGGGTATCGCCACGCCCGCCTCCTCGCGGGCCGTCACGTCCTCCAGGTTCGCCTGGGCAAACCCCAGCGCGTCCACCTGCACCGCGTAAAGGTGCTCGGCCAGCAGCACGTCGTAGTAGGCCAGCGCCACCTGGAAGATGACGTCCTGGACGGCCCGGCGCACCGTCTCGTCGCTGAGGAACTGGAAGAACTTGGCTCCCTCGACCGCCGCCGGGATGCTGCCCCCCTTGAAGAGCGGCTGCGTGATGTTGACCTGGTAGGACCAGTTGTCCTGGTCGCCGATGGCGAAGCTGTCCACGCCGAGGTCCACCACCATGACCTGGTCAAGGCGCGTATAGCCGGCGCTGAGGTCAATGGTCGGCAGCGCCTCGCCGTAGGCCGTCCAGAGCTGGCCGCGGGCCTTCTCCTTCTCCTGGAGCACGCCGTTGAGCGAAGGACTGTGCACGAGGGCCACCTTCACTGCGTCTTCCAGGGTCAGCGCTCCGCTCAGCCGGGGCAGGACCTCCTCCCTGTCCACCCCCTCGCGCCACCGCGTGTAGGAGCGCAGGCGGCTGCCGTAGACCTCGGAGTAGATCCGCTCGCGGGACGGGAAGCAGCCCGTCAGCCCCATCAGGAGCGCCGCCATCAGCACCACCAATAGGCGTCCCTTTGCTCTGCCGCGCATGGTCACTTCCCCCCTGACAGAATCCCGTGGAACAGCACCTCTTCGATGACCTCGGGCGCCACCACGCCTTCGGCGCTGTCGCCGCCGTGCATCCAGTGGGCGATGGCCGAGTTCGTCACGCCATCCATGCACAGCACCAGCGTCGTCGGGTCCCGGTCCACGATGACGCCCCGGCGGATGCCCTCGGCCATCACTGCCGCCAGCCGCCGGATGCCCTCCACGTAGAGCCGGCGCGTCTTCTCCGGCAGGGCCACGGGCCCCTCGAACTCCTCTCCGCTGTGCAGCCGGGCGAACAGGAGGAAGAACTCCTGGTGCGTCCGGAAGAACTCCAGCTTGGCGCGGATGGCCGCCCGCAGCTTGCCCGGCACGTCGGGCTCCCGCTCCAGGCTCTCAGCCACGCCAGCCGTGAACTCCTCCGCCCGCATGTTGATCAGCTCGCGGTAAAGATCCGTCTTGTTCTCGAAGAAGTTGTAGAGCGAGCCGACCGAGAACTCCGCCCTCTCGGCAATCTCGTGCATGGTGGCGGCGTGGTAGCCCTTCTCAGCGAACACCGCCTCCGCCGCCTCCAGGATGAGCCGGCGGTGCTGCGCCTTCTCTCGCTCCCTCCGGGTCAGCTCAGCCATGGATCGTCCCTCGAACTGCGGTTCATCCCATGAACTCATGTTCTTATACTGAAGATTGGTTCATCTGTCAAGGCCCGTTCCCGCGCCTGCCGGAGGTCGCTTGACGCTCCAGGGCGGAACTGCTAATCTACGCGGCCGCAGGTGCCCGTGCGGCCGGAGGCGGCGCCTTCCCAGCAGCCAGCCGGCCCTCCGCCCCCCTTCCCCAGCGGGGCCCCGACGACATGAGGACGGACGAGATTCGCAGGCGTTTCCTGGAGTTCTTCCGGGCGCTGGACCACCGCATCTGCCCCCCCGATGCGCTGGTGCCGGCCTCCGACCCCTCGCTGCTATTCACGGGGGCGGGGATGAACCAGTTCAAGGACGAGTTCTACGGGCGGGGCGACAGGTCCCTGAAGCGGGCGGCTACCTGCCAGAAGTGCCTGCGCACCGGCGACATCGAGAAGGTCGGCCAGACGGCCTACCACCACACGTTCTTCGAGATGCTCGGCAACTTCTCCTTCGGCGACTACTTCAAGCGGGAGGCCATCGAGTGGGCATGGCAGTTCCTGCGGCAGGAGATGGGCGTGCCCGTCGAGAAGATGGCCGTCAGCATCTACGAGGCCGACCAGGAGGCCGCCGAGATATGGCGCGACGTGGTGGGCGTGCCCGATGAGAAGGTCTTCCGGTTCGGCGAGGGGGAGAACTTCTGGCCGCCCAACGCCCGCACACAGGGGCCCAATGGGCCCTGCGGGCCGTGCAGCGAGATCTTCTACGACTCCGGCGGGGGCTGCGGCCGGCCCGGTTGCGATCCTTCCTGCGACTGCGGCCGCTACGTGGAGGTCTGGAACCTCGTCTTCCAGCAGTACGACCGCCAGGAGGACGCCACGCTCGCCCCGCTCCCCATGCAGAACATAGACACGGGCATGGGCCTGGAGCGGATGGCTGCCGTGATGCAGGGCGTGGACAGCAACTTCGAGACCGACGTCTTCTGGCCGCTGATGGAGGCGCTCTACGAGGTCTGCGGGCGGCGGCCGGCGCCGGGCGACCCGGCCATCTCCTACCTGCGTCGCATCGCCGACCACGCCCGCGCCGTCGTCTTCTGCATCGCCGCCGGCGTCACCCCCAGCAATGAGGAGCGCGGCTACGTGGTGCGGCGCCTGCTGAGGCGGGCTGTCCGCGACGCCGACCAGGTCGGCGTCAAGGAGCCCTTCATGACCCGGCTCGTCGAGCCCGTCATCGAGGCATTCGCCGACCCCTACCCCGAGCTAGCCGAAGCCCGCGCCCACCTGGAGACCGTCATCGGCGAGGAGGAGAAGGCC
This sequence comes from Planctomycetes bacterium SM23_32, assembly GCA_001303885.1. Lineage (GTDB taxonomy): Bacteria > Planctomycetota > Brocadiia > SM23-32 > SM23-32 > SM23-32. The sequence goes on from LJUE01000060.1 coordinate 7,828, forward strand.
TTCCAGAAGACCGTCCAGCGCGGCTCCAACCTGCTGGCCCAGCACGTCGCCGCCCTGAAACGCCAGCGGGCCACCGTGCTGCGGGGCAGGGAGGTCTTCGACCTCTACCAGACCTACGGCTTCCCGCTCGAGATGACCGAGTCCATCCTGGAGGACGAGGGGATGCAGGTGGACATGCAGGGCTTCCTGCGCGAGATGGAGGCCCACCAGCAGCTCTCGCGCAGCGGCGCCGCCTTCGATGAGGCCGTCTTCGCGACCGGCCCACTCGCCAGGCTCCAGGAGCAGCACGCCCCGACCGCGTTCACCGGCTACGCCACGCTCGAAAGCGTCGGCGAGCTGATCGGCATCATCCGCGACGACCAGCTCACCAAATCCGCCGAAGAGGGGCAGCGGGTCGCCCTCGTGCTGGACCGCACGCCGGCCTACGCCGAGTCGGGCGGCCAGGTGGGCGACCGGGGCGTCATCGCGGCCGACGTCGGGGAGGCGGCCGAGTTCGACTTCGAGGAGGTGCGCCGCGAGAAGGGCTTCAGCCTCCACGTGGGCCGCGTGAGCCGGGGCAGCTTCAGCGCGGGCGACCGCGTCGTCTGCCGGGTGGACAAGGAGCTGCGCATGGCCACCGCCCGCAACCACACGGCCACGCACCTGCTGCACTGGGCGCTGCGGCGGGTGCTGGGCGAGCACGCCAAACAGAGCGGCTCCCACGTCTCGCCCGAACGGCTCCGGTTCGACTTCGCCAACCCCACCGAACTCGGCGCCGACCGGCTGCGCCAGATCGAGGACCTGGTCAACCGCAAGATACTCGACGACGAGCCGGCCGTGGCCACGCGCATGAGCCTCAGCGAGGCGCGCGAGGCCGGCGCCATCGCCCTGTTCGGGGAGACCTACGGCGACATCGTGCGCGTGCTCAGCATCGGCGACTTCAGCCGCGAACTCTGCGCCGGCACCCACTGCGAGCGCACCGGCCAGATCGGCCTGTTCCGCATCACCCACGAGAGCAGCGTGGCCGGCGGCGTGCGCCGCATCGAAGCCGTCACCGGCACCAGCGTCCTGGAGCGGCTGCGCCGGCGCGAGGACCAGGTCGCCCGGCTCTGCCAGACCCTCAGCACCCAGGACGACAACCTGCTGCGCCGCGCCGAGGACCTGCTGGGCGAGATACGCTCCCTCCAGAAGCAGCTCCAGCAGGAGCGCGAACGCGCCGCCCGCAGCGCCGCCTCCGGCAGCCTGCTGGACCGCGCCGAGCAGGTCGGCGGCGTCCGCGCCGTCATCGCCCGCATGTCGGGCGGGCCAGCGGCCTTGAGGAGCGCCGCCGACGTGCTGCGCCGCGACAACGAGGGCCTCGTCTGCCTGCTCGCCAGCACCGAGGGCGACAAGGTGGCGCTCGTAGTGGGCGTCTCGGCCGACCTGGTCCGGCAGGGCGTCAGCGCCCGCAAGCTGGCCGGCGAGGCGGCAGCCGTCGTGGGCGGCGGAGGCGGCGGCCGCGACGACCTGGCCCAGGCCGGCGGCCCGGAGGTGGAGCGGCTCGATGAGGCCTTTGACCGGGTCCGCGCCGTGCTGCGCGAGCGGGGCGAGCCCTGAGCCGGACCCCTGACGGCGCCCGGCGCGTGGAACGCTTGACACCCCCCCTGGTTCGATTCCGGCTCCACCCACCACTTCTACGTACGGGGTCGGACTGAGTGGCCCGCCGGGAACGTGCGGCGGATGCGGGCGCGTTCGCCGAGGCGGACCTGGAGGCGCGCCAGACGCCGGCCGATCTGGGCCAGCTCAGGCCGTGACGCCACCAGGTCGTGCCACTCGCCCGGGTCGGCCTCAAGGTCGAAGGCACGGCACTCGCCCGTGGCGCAGTCCACCATCAGCTTGAAGCGGCGGCCCTGGAACGAGACGCGCCGCCCGTGCCGCCACAGCCGGCTCCAGTCGAGCGACGACACGGTGCCGCGCGGGCTGTAGAACGACTCCGCAACGTAGAGCCGCTCGTCCCGCTCCCCTTCCGCCGTCCCGCGCGCACCTCTTGCAATCGCCGTGAGCATGGTGTAGATTCGGGATGCTCGCCGAGCCGCACGGCAGGCCTTATGAGCCTTTCGGCAATGGGGTTACGACTGACGGCATGGCTGAGGCGACAACAACACAGGGGCCCCTTTTCTACGTTGAGGTCAGGGGAGAGGAACTTGCGGGCCGCCAGTACGACGTAGACGCCGACGGCCTGCTGGTCGGCCGTTCATCCTCCTGCGACGTGATCCTGCAGGACCGCGAGGTCTCCCGTCGCCACTGCTATTTCTACCCGGACGGGCCGTTCTGCTACGTGAAGGACCTGGGCTCCAAGAACGGCATCTTCGTCAACGGCCGCACAGAAAGGCAGCTCCGGCTCCAGGACGGAGCCGTGGTGGACGTGGGCTCGACCCGGTTCGTGTTTCACATTGAAGGGGCGCCGCCGGAGTCGGCCGAGCGCCCCGACCCGTATGCCGGCCTCGAGGAGGCATCGCGCCGTCACGCGCCGACCACGCCCGTGCGCCATCCGCTGGCCCTCTCGAGCCTGGTGTTCGGACTGCTCGCCTGCCTGCACTGGGCGTTCGGGCTGGGGGCCGTTGTGCTGGCGCTGCTGGCTCTCTACGAGATGCGCGGCCAGAGGGACGCCATGGGCATGGGGCTGGTCAGGGGCGGGCTGATCGTGGGCCTGGTGGGCGCCGCGCTGAACGGCTGGTTTGCAGCGGCCGCTCCGGGCTTGAGGGCCGACCGTGAGCAGGCGGCGAGGCTTGCCTGCCGCGACAACTTGAGGCGCGTGGCGGCGGCGCTTGAGAGCTATGCCCAGGCTCACGGCGGCACGCGGCCCCCCGGCCTGGGCGACCTCGTGGCGGCCGGACTGCTTGAGCCGGGCCACATCAACTGCCCCGGCTGTCGGCTGGAGGGGGCCGCGTCGTGCCCCTACGTCTACCTGGGCGGGGAGCGCGAGTTGTCCGGGCTTGCCCTCGGCATCCTGGCCTGCGACAGCGGCCTGGAGAACCACCGAGGGCAGGGAGGCTGGGTTCTGCGTGGCAACGGCCAGCTGGAATGGCTGCTGCCCGGTCAGCTCGCCCAACTGCTGGAGCAGTTGGCGGAAGCCGACCGCGCCTTTGCGGGGGCAGAGCCATGAGCCGCCTCGGGGCCTCCACCAGCATGCGGCTGGCCGTTGGCTTGCTGCTGGTGCTGGGCGTGTTCGGGGCTGCCCTGCTCGTGGCGCTTTACAACCTGGAGAAGGTGAAGAACGCCAGCGAGCAGATCCGCATCCGGCAGGAGATCCGCCGCGACGCCTCCGGCATCGGCCAGCTCGCCCAGCAGCTCATCGAGCGCCAGCGCGAGTTCGTCGAAGCGCCGGGCGTGGACTGGCAGAAGCTGACCGAGTTCCAGGAGCTCTATCAGCGCATGGAGCAGTCCCTCGGCTTGATCCTGTCGCGCCCCGTGGAGGAGCCCGAGCGCGGCTACCTCGAGGAGCTGCGCGCCGCGGCCACACGGCTGCGCACCATCTTCCTGGACCGGATCGTCATCGCCAAGATGCAGTCCGACATGGGCGTGGTGCCCACCATCAGCCTGGAGGAGCTGGAGGCAGAGAGCCGCAACGTCCTGGAGGAGATAAGTGACCTGAACGAGCGCGTCTCCTACGCCTTCGAGATACGCACGCTCGACGCCGAGCTCTACGCCCGCAGCGCCTGGAACCTGAACGTGGCGCTCTCCAAGGTCATCTTCCCGCTGGCCCTGCTGATCTGCCTGCTGGTCATCTACTACACGCACCGCTCCATCGTCAGACCCGTCGGCGCACTGCTGGAAGGGACCAAGGCCCTCGCATCGGGCAACCTGCACACGGACATCTCGGTAAGCGGCGCCGGGGAGTTCGCCGAGCTGGCCAGCAGCTTCAACCAGATGGCCCGCGCGCTCGAAGCCAACCAGAAGCAGCTCGTCGAGGCCGAGAAGATGGCCAGCGTCGGCCGGCTCGCCGCCGGCGTTGCCCACGAGATCAACAACCCCATCGCCGTCATCCTCGGCTACACGAAGATGCTGGCCGCCGAGACGCCGGAAGACAGCCCGCAGAGGGAGCAGTTCATGACCATGGCGGACGAGGCGCAGCAGTGCAAACACATCGTGGACGGGTTGCTGGACCTCTCCCGACCCTCCGACCCGACCGAGGGCGAGGTCATCAACCCCAACGATGTGGTCGCCGAAGTCCTCAACACGGTCCACGCCCTCCAGATCACCGACCAGGCCCACATCGAGGACTCCGTCATTGACCGGCCCCTCCCGCTCACCATCAGCCGCAGCCGCCTGCGCCAGCTCGCCCTGAACATCGTGCGCAACGCGCTGGAGGCACTGCACGGGAGGGACGACGGGCGCCTGGCCATCGAAGGCTACGTCCGGCCGCGGGCCAAGATCCAGCAGGGCGCGCTCCGCGACGTGAAGGAGCAGGGGCGCTCGTTCCTGATCCTGGTCTTCTCCGACAACGGCCCGGGCATACCCGAAAGCAGCCTGGAGCGGCTCTTCGAGCCCTTCTTCACCACCAAGGCCGACGGGACGGGCCTGGGGCTGGCCATTTCCTACAACATCGCCCGGGCGCACGGCGGCTTCATCGTCGTCGAGTCCGGTCTGGGGGAAGGAACGACGTTCACCGTGGGCCTGCCCCTGAGCGAATAGCGGGCTGCCGTCTCCCGTTGAGGCCGCCCGTTTGGCGCGCGGCAGCCGCCTCAACGCGAGGTGCGAAGCACGGCACGGATGCGCGCCTCGGACACGGCCCCCTCACGCAGGACCTCCGCCTCGTCGTCCAGCGCTCGCACCACCGTGGATGGCACGCCGAGCGGCGCCGAGCCGCCGTCCAGCACGGCGGCGATGCGGCCCTCGAAGACGGCCAGCACGTCCCGGGCGCTGCGGGCCGGTTCGCCTCCGCTCACGTTGGCGCTGGGGGCCGCCACGGCCGCGCCCACCAGCCGCAGCACGCGGCGGGTCAACTCGCAGTCGGGACACCTCAGCCCCACGTCCCCTCCCCTGCCGTCCCGAATGACCAGCGTGAGGGGGCCGGGCCAGAAGGCCTCCGCCAGCGCCCGCGCGGCGCGGCCCGGCACACCGGCCGCCAGGGCCTCCTCCGGCGAAGCAAAGAGCAGCGTGAACGGCTTGCCCGCCGGACGCTCCTTCAGCCGCGCCAGCCGGGCCACGGCCCGTGCGTCGTCCGCCCGAGCGCCCAGGCCGTAGACCGTCTCGGTCGGGAAGGCCACCACCAGCCCCCGGCACAGGAGAACGGCCGCGCGCGCCACGTGCTCAGGTGCGCCGCCGTCAAGCAGCTCGGTCGCCACGATAGGGTTCCTCCGAACCGCCGCCAGAGCCAGTGGCCTCCACCGCGTCATGCTATGCCGGCGGGGGCTGCCACGCAAGCCTCCGAGCGCTTTGCGGCCTGAGGGGGTTTCTGGTACCCTGATGGCAGGAGGCCCAGGAGGACATCATGCTGCGGGGTTGCCTGATCCGGTAAGCAAAGGGCCGGGAGCAAGCGCTGCCATGGCATCGAGGCCGAAAAGCCCAAGGCTCCTCTACCTGGCGTGGCTGGCGGCCGTAGCGCTGGTCGCCTTCGCGCTAACGTCGCGCTGCGCCCGCGGCGACCTGGAGCTGACGCGACCCGCCGCAGCGGCCGGCACCTTCTACCCGGCGGCCGAGGGCGAGCTGCGCCGCGCCGTGGCGGGCTACCTGGACCAGGCCCGACCCGACGTCCCCTCCGAGTTGCGGGGCCAGCGTCCGCGCGCCCTGATCGTGCCGCACGCGGGCTACACCTACAGCGCGCGGACGGCCGCCCAGTGCTACAAGCTGCTCCAGGGCGCCCCTCGCCCGTCGCCCGTGGTGCTGATGGGGCCGAGCCATTACACGCACATGCTCGGCGCGTGCAGCGTGGCCGACTACACGGAGTACCGCACACCGCTGGGCACGCTGACGCTCGACGAGAACGCTTGCCGGAAGCTGGCCGAGCACGAGCCGTTTCACAGGACGCGCCTGCCCCATCAGCGGGAACACTGTCTGGAGGTCCAGCTGCCCTTCATCCAGGTGCTCTGGCCGGACGCGCCCCCGATCGTGCCGATTCTGGTCGGGCAACTGGACGCCGAGGAATCTCGCCGGGCTGCCGCTGCCCTCTCGCTCATCATGGACGAGGACGCCCTGCTGATCGTCAGCACGGACTTCACGCACTACGGCGCCCGCTTCGGGTTCCGTCCGTTCGGCGCGGCGGACGGCGAGGAGCTGAGGGACCGCATCCGCGCCCTCGACATGGAGGGGGTCCGGCACATTGAGGCCAGGGACCCGGAGGCGTTTCGCGAGTACCTGGGCAGGACCGGCGCCACGATCTGCGGCCGGATGGCAGTGGGCATGGCCCTGGAGCTATTCTCGCGCTCCGCCTCCTGCCGGCCGGTCTTCCTGCAATGGGCCAATTCCGGCGCCGTGACCGGCCGGTACACGGACTGCGTCAGCTACGTCGCCATGGCCGTCTACGCCCCGCCGGAGGCCCTGGAGGAGATCAGGGGCTCCCTGTCGCCGCAGCCCCTTGGGGCCGCGCCCCAGGCTTCCGACGCGGCCGGAGGGCCGCCGACGCTGGGCGCCGAACAGAAACGCGCCCTGCTGGCCCTGGCCCGTCGCAGCGTGGCCGAGGCGGCCGAGCGCCAGGCTCCGCAGGACGGCCCGCCCGACGAAATGGACCGCCTGCCCGAAGCCCTGCACGCCCGGTGCGGGGCCTTCGTCACGCTGAAGAGGGACGGAAGGCTGCGCGGTTGCATCGGCAGGATCATGCCGGAGCAGCCCCTCTGCCGCTGCGTGTGGGACGTGGCCGCGCTGGCGGCGGTGCGCGACCGGCGGTTCGCACCGGTCAGCACGTCAGAGGTGGACGCTCTCTCGATCGAGATAAGCGTTCTTGAGCCCCCGCTGAAGGTCGGCGACACCGAGGAGATCGAAGTCGGCCGCGACGGCCTGATCGTGAGCAAGGGCCGCCACAGCGGCATCCTGCTGCCCCAGGTGGCCACCGCCAACGGCTGGAACAGGGCGCAGTTCCTCGACAACACCTGCCTGAAGGCCGGCCTGCCCCGCGACGCCTGGCGCAGCGGCGACGTGACCATCCTCCGGTTCACGGCCCAGGTCTTCGGGGAGCAGGAATCGGGCCTGCACTGAGCCGCCCCGCCTTTGACAGGCGCCGGCCGCCATGTATAATCCGCGCTTTGTCCGCCCGCGCGAGCGGCATGTCCGCCCGCGGGCCGTCCCCCTTGCCCCCCTGTCGGCTCGAGGAGCGAGCAATGGCTGACGTGATCCGCGTGACGGTCTGGAATGAGGGCAGGCACGAGCAGCACATGGAGGCCTGCAAGCAGATCTACCCCGAGGGCATGCACGGCACGATCGCCGGGTTCCTGAACGCCGAGCCGGACATCGAAGCGCGCACGGCCACCCTCGACGAGCCCGACCACGGCCTGAGCGATGACGTGCTCGACAGCACCGACGTGATGACGTGGTGGGGCCACGCCGCACACCATGAGGTGCGCGACGACATCGTCGAGAAGGTCCACCAGCGCGTGCTGAACGGCATGGGCATCATCTGCCTGCACTCGGCGCACTTCTCGAAGATATTCCGCCGCCTGATGGGCACCACCTGCGGGCTGAAGTGGCGGGAGGTCGCCGAGAAGGAGCGGCTCTGGGTCGTCGCACCGGGGCATCCCGTAGCCAGGGGCGTCGGCGAGTACGTCGAGCTGCCGCACACCGAGATGTACGGGGAGCTCTTCGACGTGCCGCAGCCCGACGAACTGGTCTTCATCAGCTGGTTCCAGGGCGGCGAGGTGTTCCGCAGCGGATGCTGCTATTACCGGGGCGCCGGCAAGGTCTTCTACTTCCGGCCCGGCCACGAGACCTTCCCCATCTTCAAGGACCCGGCAATCCAGCGCGTCATCACCAACGCCGTCCGCTGGGCGGCGCCCGTCGAGACGGGCGTCAAGCCCGTCGTGGTGCACGTGCAGGAGCCGATGGAAGAGATCGCCGACTGAATCCGGCGGGCCGGCCCGTCCCGATGGGCCGGCCCTATCTTTCTGAGGGGGCCGACCAATGGGGGCCGAGTTCGCAGAGAACCGTTACGAGGAGATGACGTACCGGCGCTGCGGCCGCTCGGGGCTGCTGCTGCCGGCCATCTCGCTGGGATGCTGGCACAACTTCGGCGACGGCGACGACCAGCACGAGGCCCGCGCCATGCTCAGGCGTGCCTTCGACCTGGGCATCACCCACTTCGACCTGGCCAATAACTACGGCCCGCGCCCGGACCCTACGGCGAGTGGGGCTCCAGGAAGTACCTCGTCGCCAGCCTCGACCAGTCCCTGAAGCGGCTCGGGCTCGACTACGTGGACATCTTCTACTCCCACCGGCCCGACCCCGACACGCCGTTGGAGGAGACGCTCGGCGCGCTCGACCAGGTGGTGCGCCAGGGCAAGGCGCTGTATGCGGGCGTCAGCTCCTACCGGGGCGCCGCCACCGTGGCCGCCTACCACGCCATGCGGGACCTCGGCACGCCGCTCACCATCCATCAGCCCAGCTACTCGATGTTCGACCGCTGGATCGAGCGGGACCTGCTGGAGCAGACGGGGCGGCTGGGCATGGGCGTCATCGTGTTCTGCCCGCTGGCACAGGGCCTGCTGACCAGCAAGTACCTGAAGGGCATCCCGCCCGACTCGCGCGCGGCGAAGCCGACGGGCTTCCTGCGGCCCGAGCACGTGACCGACGACAAGGTGGAGCGGGTGAGGAAGCTGAACAAGGCCGCCGCCGCCCGGGGGCAGACGATGGCCCAGATGGCGCTGGCGTGGGCGCTGCGTGACGGCCGCGTCACCAGCGCGCTGATCGGCGCCAGCCGCGTGAGCCAGATCGAGGAGAACGTCGGCGCGCTCGACAACCTCGCCTTCACTGCCGACGAGCTGAACGCCATCGAGCAGGTCCTGGCCTAAGACGGCCGCCTGCCCCACACAGGCAGCGCCTCCGCATTGACCCGCCCAGCCGGCCGCGCTATGCTGGCCCGTAGGGGCCGCCGGGGGGCATTGCGGGCGGCCCGGATCCAACCGTTCCTGATCGGGGGGTGCGTCATGCACAACAGCATTGGCAGGCGGGACTTCGTGAAGGCGCTGGGCATCGGATCGGTGACGGCGGCCGTGGGCAGCGGCACGGCCTGCTCGGCATTGGGCGCGCACAGGGCGGCCGGGCTCGGCGCACTGGGGGCGGTCGAAGGGGGCCAATACGCGCTCCCCGCCCTGCCTTACGCCTACGACGCCCTGGCGCCCTTCCTGGGCGAGCAGACCCTGCGGCTGCACCACGACAAGCACCATCAGGGCTACGTGAACGGGCTGAACGCCACGCTCGGCAAGCTGGCGGCAGCGCGCGAGGCCGGCGAGTATGCCGCCATCAAGCACCTGAGCCGCGATCTGGCATTCCACGGCTCCGGCCACGTGCTGCACACGCTGTACTGGCACAGCATGACGCCCGGCGGGGCGCCGCTCGACGGGGAGCTGGCCGAGGCGGCCGAACGTGACTTCGGCTCGGCGCTGGCCTTCGTGGCCCAGTTCGCCGCTGCGACGGGCGCTGCAGAGGCAAGCGGCTGGGGCGTGGTTGCCTACGAGCCGCTCGCCGGCAAGTTGCTGGTTCTCCAGGCCGAGAGGCACCAGGACCTGACCGTTTGGGGCGTCGTGCCGCTGCTGGTCTGCGACGTGTGGGAGCACGCCTACTACCTGGACCACCAGAACCGCCGCGGCGAGTACGTGGAGGGGTTCCTGGACGTGGCCAACTGGGCCCGCCAGTGCCCGCTCGACCCGCTCGATGCGGGCGTGCAGGTCCGGATCGGCGCGCCGCTCCTTCGTGATCTTGTCCACGGCGTGTTTGACTGTGCTGTGGGAGAGGCCGCCGAACGCGCAGCCGATCTCGCTCAGGGAGCAGTCCGTGGAGCGCCGCGAGAGGTAGATGGCCACGTGCCGCGCCTGGCAGATCGTGCGCCGGCGCGACCGCCCGGTGAGCTGTGCAGCCGTCACAGGGAAAGCGTTCACAACGGCCTCGCAGACCAGATCGCACGTGACGGGCTGGGCCGTGGCCGGCCGCATGGCGGCAAAGGCGTCCCGCGCTGCCCGCAGCTCTACCTTGCCGCAGCCCTCGACCCCGACGTAGAGGCTCAGGCGCGTGATCGCCGATTCCATCAGCGCGAAGCTGTGGCCGTACTCGCGCCCGATGAGGCGCAGCACCTCCTTGACGGCCTTCAGCCCGCGCCGCGCCGCGAGCCGCCCGACCACCTCGAGCCGCTCCTCGTCGCCGGGAGGCAGCAGCACGGCCGGGAAGGCGCCCTGCAGGAGCGAGGTCAGGTCGGGGATGACCTCCTTGAGCTGCTGGGGATGGGGCAACCCGCCCAGCGCCACTCGGCCCCCCTTGCTCAGGATGTGCTTGACGGTATGCACGAGTTCCCGCTGCCCCCCGGGCTTGCCGCGCAGGAACTGGACGTCGTCCATCACCAGCACGTCGCAGGAGCGATAGCGCTCGCGGAACACATGGGTGGTCCGACGCTGGATGGCGTGGTAATACTCGTTGCCCCAGTGCTCGGCCGTGGTCAGGGCGACGTCAAGGCCGCGTTCGGCCCCGCGTGCCAGCGCGTAGATGGCCCGCAGCAAGGCCGTCTTGCCGACGCCGTAGTCGCCGCAGACGTAGACGAAGCGGACGCGGGGGTTCTCCTGTCCGGCCAGCTCTCTGGCGGCCGCGAAGGGAAGCCTGTTAGCGCGGCAGACGATGAGCTTCTCGAAGCTCCAGTCGGCCGGAGCGGGCGGCCGAGCGGGCCCGCGGGGCACGGCGACCACCCGAGCCGGCGGGGCCTCAGCCTCGGCCTGTTCGGTCTGCCGGCGCGCACGCATCTGGCGGAACAGCCGGGGCGCCACGTCGAAACTGACCCGCACCGGCCGGCCCACCAGCTCCTCGACGGCCGCAGCGACGGCATCGGCGTAGCGCGCGCTGAGGAACTGCTGGATGATGACGTTCGGCACCCCGACCACCAGGGCGGACTCGTCGGCGCGCATCAGCTCCGTCTGGCGGAACCAGATGCTGAACCGTTCCTGGCCCAGGCGCTCCCGGATGCTCTGCTGCACGGCCTGCCAGAAGTCCTCCGGCGAGCCGAACTCGGTGTGCTCCCCGACGAACCGGGCAAGCGCACCGTCATGTATGCTCGTCGTGCGGTCCGCGTCGGCAGCCGGCACGCTCTCACGCTCGGCAGACACACAGACTCCCTATGGCGACCTCGCGGTCGCTTTGAAGGCAAGCTACGGCCAGTCCGGGAAACCAGACTGTGCTACGGGTGGAACAGCACGACTCGGCACAGGCAGACTACGGGGCCCTCGAAGCGCAGAGCCGGGCCGCTTCCGCCGCCCCCACCCGCCTGCCCTGCCAACAGAAACCAACGACCCAAACAGGCCCACCCAGCCATGGCGACCCGACCAATGCCAGCAAGCGACTGATTTCCCTGAGCACAGCTCCCAGCAAGAGGAGTGATGTTAAGCAAGCATCAAGGAGTCGGCAAGCGCGTGTCGCCCTCCCGCCCGCCGTCCCGCCGACGGGGGCGTCAGCGCAAGTGCGCACGCGGCAACGGATTCGGAGGTGCGAGATTTGTCGTCGGCACGGCTGAGATTTTCGCCGGCCATCTGAGCCGGGGGCGATGCGGCGCGGCGAGCCCGGAAGCGACCTCTCCGTTGAGTGTTGCCAGCGCACGCCTTAGGACGCGCCGGCCTCCGCGCGCGGGTCGGGCGCAGGGGGCGCCGCTGAGAACCCCTCAGAAGGCACCCTCAAGCCATGTGGCGGGCACGCCCTCTCGTGCCACAGCCTGGCGGGTTCGTGTTACGCGTTTCGGTGCTCTTTCGGCCAGCCATCCGGCACGGGCCTTGTTCGCGGAAGGGGTAGCGCCGCCGCGCGTTTACATGCACTGACGCGGCGCCCGACCCGGCCACGCCAGAATGCACCCGCAAGGTACGCGGCGCGCACGCGTCGTCAAGCAAACT
>LJUE01000061.1 GCA_001303885.1 Planctomycetes bacterium SM23_32
ACCTGAGCGCGGGCTTGCTGGCGGTCGGCGCCGCCTACCTCGTGCTGCAAGGCGCCTACTCGCTGTGGCTCAAGAACGTAGTGATACTGGACGTCTTCGCCATAGCCCTGGGCTTCGTGCTGCGCGTAGTGGCCGGGGCCGTGGTGATCGGCGTGGTGGTGTCGCCCTGGCTGCTGATCTGCACGATCCTGCTGGCGCTGTTCCTGGGGCTCTGCAAGCGGCGGCACGAGCTGCTGATGCTGGAGGGGGGCGCACCCAACCACCGCAGCGTGCTGGGCCACTACTCCACCTACCTGCTGGACCAGATGATCTCCGTCATCGCCGCGGCCAGCGTCATCGCCTACGCGCTCTACACGATGGCGGAGCAGACGGTCGAGAGGTTCGGCACGGCCAACCTCATCTTCACCGTGCCCTTTGTCCTCTACGGGATACTGCGTTACCTCTACCTGGTCCACCAGCGAGCGTCGGGGGGCGACCCGGAGGAGACGCTTCTCTCGGACAAGCCGCTGATGGCCGACGTGCTGCTCTGGGTGGCGGCCGTCGCCCTGATCGTCTACCTGAAGCCGGGCATCGGCCCGTAGCGGACGGTCGCGACAGGCTCAGCCGCCCAGCAGGTCCACACGGCGCAGCCCGGCGGCGGCTTCGGGATCGGCGGTGAGGCGCCGGTAGACGTGCGCTGCGCAGGCCACGTCCTGGATGGCCAGCCCGGTCGAGTCGAAGACGGTGATCTGCTCGTCGTCCTTGCGGCCGGGCTTGCGCCCGCTCACCACCTCGCCGATGTCGCCGTAGATGCTCTCGCGCGTGATGGCGCCCTGCCTCACCGCTACGTTGATCTCGCCGCCGTGCGAGGCCTGGTCCCAACTGTCCACCACCACCCTGGCCGCCGTCAGGACGGCGACCTCCAGCTCCTGCTTGCCGGGCGCGTCGGCGCCGATGGCGTTGATGTGGGTGCCAGGCTGCACGTCCGCGCGCATGACGAACGGCTTGCGCGCCGGCGTGACGGTGGTGAGGACGTCGGCCCGCCGCACGGCCTCCCGGAGCGCACAGGCGGACGCCTCGACGCCGTAGGTCTCGGCGGCGCCTTGCGCAAACTGCTCGGCGCGGCAGGCGTCCAGGTCGCAGGCCAGCACGCGGACGATGGCGGGCATGGTGGTCATCAGGGCAGCCAGTTGCGCGGCCGCCTGCCGGCCGGCCCCGATGAACGATGCCACCGCCGCGTCCGGCCGCGCCAGGTATCGCGCGGCGACGCCCCCGGCCGCGCCCGTACGCATGGCGGTCAGGTACGTGCCGTCCATGATGGCCAGCGCGAAGCCGGTCTCGGGATCGAACACCGTGACGGTGCCCATGACGGTGGGCAGGCCGGCGTTCTGCGGGTGGACGTTCACGTTCTTGACGGCGGCCAAGCCGAGGTCGGGCAGGTAGCCGGGCATGGAGCGCAGGTCGCCCTTGTCGAAGTGGAGGTAGGGCTTGGCCGGCATCTGCGCCCGGCCCTCGCCGTAGGCGCGGAAGGCATCCTCGACGGCCGCCACCGCCTGCGCGATGTCGAGCGCCTTGCGCACGTCGGCCTGCGTGATGAGCAGCGTCTCCTGCGCTGCCATGCCCCTGGCCTCCCCGTTGCGCTCCTCGCCGGACCGGACGAGCCGCATATCGTAGTCCAGCGCCCGCTTCGGAGCAAGCCGACGCCGCCGGCACGGTTGACGCGCGCGGTCGGGCGGTGGTAGGTTGCCCCGCCGTGCGACCGGTCACCCATCCCGAAGGGAGAACGCCATGGGCACAGCGGTGAGGTTGACGATCATCGGAGCGGGCAGCGCCGTGTTCTCGATGAACCTGGTGCGGGACGTCTGCCTGGCCGAGGGGCTCGGCGGCAGCACGGTGACGCTGATGGACGTGGACGAGGGGCGCCTGGACATCATCCACGAGCTGGCCCGCCGCTACGCCGACGAGGTGGGCGCGGACCTGAACGTCGAGAAGACGCTGGAGCGCGAGGCCGCGCTGCGCGACGCCGACTTCGTGGTCAACACCGCCCTGCCGGGGGGGCACGACCGGGCCGAGCGGGAGCGCGCCATGACGGAGGAGCGCGGCTACTACCGCGGCCTGGGCCACGCCACCGTGCAGCGCTGCCTGGACCTGATGATGGCGGTCGCCCGGGACGTGGAGCGCCTCTGCCCGGCCGCCTGGCTCATCCAGGTGGGCAACCCCGTCTTCGAGGGCTGCACGCTGCTGACGCGCCAGACCGGCGCCAAGGTGCTCGGCCTGTGCCACGGGCACTACGGCTACCGCGAGATCGCCGACGTGTTGGGCCTCGACCGCGAGGGGGTCGCCTTCGAGGCGCCCGGCTTCAACCACTGCATCTGGATGACGCACTTCCGCTACAAGGGCCGTGACGCCTACCCGCTGATTGACCGCTGGATCGAGGAGGAATCCGAGGACTACTGGCGCACCTATCAGCCCCACTTCGCCCAGACGCAGATGTCGCCGGCCGCGGTCCACATGTACCGGTTCTACGGACTGATGCCCATCGGCGACGCCTCGCGCGCGCTCTGGAGCGACGTGTGGTGGTATCACCTGAGCGAGGAGACCAAGCGGCGCTGGTGGGGGCCGGTCGGCGGCTTCGACTCCACCGAGGGCTGGGGCCGCTACCTGAACGGACTGGAAGGGCGGCTCGCGCACATACACCGCATCGCCGAATCGCCCGACGCCAGGGTGAGCGACGAGTTCCCGCCCCGGCCGAGCGGCGAGCAGGTCGTGCCCATCATTGACGCCCTGGTCAATGACCGGCCGGGCCACTTCCAGGTGAACGTGCCCAACAATGGCGCCCTCGCGGGCGTGCGGGACGACGTGGTGGTGGAGGTGCCCGCGGTCATAGACGGCCGGGGCATCCGGCCGCTCTGCGTGGGGCGGCTGCCCGAGCTCATCATGCTGGGGGTGATGTGGCCCCGCTGGCTGCAGATGGAGAGGACGCTGGCGGCCTACACGACGGGCGACCGACGCTACCTGACGCAGGCCCTCCTGCACGACCACCGCACAGGCACGTGGGAGCAGGCGGAAGAGGCGCTGGAGGCCCTCATGGGATGAAGCGCCGGGGAGGCAGGCCGCCTCGGCGCCTGCCCCACGGCCAGAGGTCCGCCGACTTCAGCAGGCGCACGGCCACGTTCAACTGCGTCTGCTCGCAAGGAATCCCGCGGCGCCGGGCGTAGGCCGAGGCGTACCATTCCGGCTCGCTCTGGCCGTCGTGGGCCGCCAGGGCGGCGTCGCCGGCGACCACCACGGCGTCAGGGCACGCCAGGGCCAGCGGCCTGGCGTGGAGGACGGATTCCATGGCCCTCAGCCGCACGGCTTCGGCCTGGTCGCCGCTGGTCTCGGCCATCTCACGGCGCGTGCGCACTCGGTCCGACAGGTCGTCCAGGACGCGCCAGGTCTCTGTCGGTCGGTCTGTCACGGCCAGGTCCTTCCCCCCGCGGGGAGTGCGCCCTTGCGGTCGGCCCTCTGCGACGTGGTCCTCGTTGCTCACGGCGCCCTCCGGGGCCCCTCTTGCCGGGGCTATGGAATGCCAGGAACCTGTGAGTGCGTCCCCGGTCCTGACCGGGCGCTGCGGCACTCCCTCGGCAGGCCGGTTACCCCTGTTGGCCGCTGTATGTCGTCAGCCAACCGCTCCCGAGGGTAGGATCAGTCGGGCCGCCTGACCTCCGCAGCCACGGTGCCCCCGACCAGGGACGCGCTCACGGGCGATTCACCGGGCGGTAAGCCCCGGTTCCCCATCATCCGCCCCATCAAGGCCGCCCGGATCGGAAGCCACCCGTGACGGCGCTCTTCGACCTGTCAAGCCAACAGGGCCGAGGTTAACACGCGCGCGGCAGCTCCACAATCGGGGAATGCCCCCAATGGCCCTTCGAAAAGCCTGAGACGCCGCGGCACGAGGCGCCTTAGGCTCACAGCGAGGTGAGGCCCTCGCGGATGGCGTACTTGGTGAGTTCGGCGACGCTGTGCGTGCCCAGCTTGTTCATCAGCCGGCTGCGGTGGGACTCGACGGTCTTGACGCTGACGCCGAGTTCGGACGCTATCTGCTTGGTGCGTTTGCCCTCGGCCAGCAGTTGGAGCACTTCCCGCTCCCGCCGCGTGAGCATGTCCAGAGGGGAAGGCGCGCCGCCCCCGCCGCCCTTGACGAACCCTTCAACGACGATGCCGGCTATCTCCGCGCAGAGATAGACACGCCCGGCCATCACGGTGCGGATGGCGTCGGCCAGGTCTTCGAAGGCCGCGTCCTTCAGCAGGTAGCCTGACGCGCCGGCGCCGAGCATGCCCTCAACGAATCGCCGGTCCGAGTGCATGGACAGCCCGATCACCTTGACGCCCGGCGCCTCCTCCATTATCTGCCGGGTGGCCTCTATGCCGTTCAGGTCGGACATGGCGATGTCCATGACCACGACGTCGGGACGCAGCGTGCGGGCCAGCTCCACGGCCGTGCGGCCGTTCTCCGCCTCGGCCAGCACCTCGGCGTCGGGCAGGTCCTCGATCAGGGAGCGCAGCCCCGCCCGGACAATGCCGTGGTCATCCGCAAGGATGACGCGCGTAGCCATCTCGGCCCCTCCATGGTGTCTGCGTCAGTCGTCGCCCACGGGCACCACGAGCGTCGCCGTGGCGCCTCCGCCCGGCTCGGAGGCGAGGTCCAGCCCGCCCCCGAGCAGGTCCAGGCGTTCGCGGATGCTGAACAGGCCGAAGCCCCCCTCGCCCGCGCCCTCCGGGCGCAGGGCGGAGGGATCGAAGCCGGCGCCCTCGTCGGCCACCGTAATGCGCAGCTCCCGGCCGTCGGACTCGATGCTCACCCGCGCGGCGTGCACGCCGGAGTGCTTGGCCACGTTGAGCAGCAGCTCCCGCACCGCCTGGAACAGCAGCACGCCGGTCTCCTCGCTCGTCAGCAACGGCCCGGCCCTGTTGGCCACGGCCACGCGCAGGCCATGCCTGGCCTCCATCTGTTCGGCCAGCCACTCGATGGCGGCCACGAGGCCCAGCTCGTAGAGCACCGGCGGGCTCAGGTCGAAGGTCAGCGAGCGCGTCTCGTGCACCATCCTGTCCACCATGTCCCGCACTTCCCTGAGCAGCTTGGCAGCCCTATCGGCCCCGGGAGCGTGCAGCACCTGGCCGAGCTTGATCTTGCAGGCGGCCAGCGACTGGCCGATGCCGTCGTGCAGGGCGGCCGCAATCCGCCGGCGTTCGCGCTGCTCAGCCAGCAGCAGCCCCGACGACAGCGAGCGCAACTCGCGCTGGTAGGCGAGCAGCCGCTCCTCGGCCTCCTTCCGCTCCGTGACGTCGTGGACGGTGCCGATCATCTCGACCGCGTTGCCCTGCTCATCAACGCGGAGGTCGGCGCGCTCGTGCACGGTGCGCTCCGTGCCGTCCGGCAGCACGATGCGGTGGTCTATGCTGTAGGGACGCCCCTGGAAACGCGCCTCCTCAACGGCCCGCTCCACGGCC
The DNA here is from genome assembly GCA_001303885.1 of Planctomycetes bacterium SM23_32. GTDB lineage: Bacteria > Planctomycetota > Brocadiia > SM23-32 > SM23-32 > SM23-32. The sequence goes on from LJUE01000061.1 coordinate 5,473, forward strand.
TGTCGGTCGTCCGGGTGCACCCGCGCCAGGAAGGCCTCGTAGGTGGCCCCGAACTCCTGCGGCTCCAGGCCGAAGATGCGGTAGATCTCATCGGACCACTTCAGCTCGTCAGTGACGATGTTCCAGGTCCAGTTCCCCAGGTGGGCGATGCGCTGGGCCTCCACGAGGCTCCTGGCGCCCTCCTTCAGCACTTCATAGGCCACCGTCAACTGCGTGGTGCGCTCCTCGACGCGGCGTTCCAGGCGCTCGTGCGAGCGGCGAAGGGCCCGCTCCATGCGCTTGCGCGTCGTGATGTCCGTGCCCGAGCCGAGCACGCCGACCACGGCGCCGTCCTCGTCGGTGAGCACGGAGTTCTGCCAGGCCACGTCCCGCTCGGAGCCGTCCCGCGTGAGCACGGGATTCTCGAAGTACTCGACGGGCTCCAGGTCCCCGTCTATCAGGGCGTCGAATGCGGCCCGCACGTCGTCCCTGACCCGCTCGGGCAGACACGTGGCAAACCAGTCCTTCCCGACCAGCTCCTGCTCCTCGTAGCCGAGCAGCTCGCACCCGGCCCGGTTGATCAGCTCGACGCGGCCCTCGGCGTCCAGCGCCACCATCAGCACGCCGGCCGTGTCCAGGTACTTCTGGGCCCGGTCGCGCTCGGCTCGCAGCGCCTCCTCGGCCTTCAGGCGCAGGATGGCGGGGCCGAGCGCCAGGGCCGCCGCCTCCAGCGCCTCGACCTTCGCCAGGGGCACCATGTCCTCCCGACGGTCCGCCACGTGTATCAGCCCCAGAATGCGATCCTCGACGCGGACAGGGACCAGCGCCACCGACTCGAAGCCGAACTTGTTGCAGACGTTGCGCGTCTTCCCCTTCACTTCCTCCGAGACTGTCGCCAGGAACGCCGTGGTCCCGTTCATGTAGAAGGAGCCGCCCTCGGTGTAGTAGGGCAGGCGCGAGTCCGCGCGGCCCATCACCACGTAGACGCACATGCACTGGTCGGCGTGGACGGACAGGGGGCTCTCAGAGCGGTAGAACTCCCGACTGAACCCTTCGTAGGCCTCGTAGGGGATGTTGCCCTCCTCGTCCAGGAGCCGCATGCCCACTGCCTGGCAGCCGGTGAAGCGGCGCACCTCCCTCACGCACTCCTCCAGCAGCGGCGCCACGCTCGTGTGCCGGTTGGCAATGGCCAACAGGTTGTGGGAGAGAAGCAGTGCCTCCTGCACACGCTTGTGCTCGGTGATGTCCTGGAGCGTGCCGACCACGGACACCGTCCGGCGCTGGTCGTTGCGGTCCGGCGTGCCTCGGCTCACGACGGACCGGACCGTACCATCGGGGCGCACTATCCGGCATTCCAGCTCGAAGGGCTCGCCCGTCTCGGCGGCCCTGTCCATGGCCTCCTGCACAGACCGCCTGTCGTCGGCGTGCACCAGGTCGAGCAGGGCCTCAAACGTCGGCGGAACGTCCTCGGTGTTCTCCGTTACGTCAACGACGGCCGTCCGGCACAGCATGGCGTCCCCGCGTGGATCCAAGACGGGCCGGCTCTCCAGCCGGGCCCAGAGCTTGCCGCCGTCCGGCCGCTGGAGCTGCACCTCGCAGGTGCACCCCTCGCCCTGGCCGAACACCGTGCGCCGGTGCGCGCGGAGGGCATCCCGCCAGCCGTCCGCCAGCAGGGACGGGAAAGGAGTCTTCAGCAGCTCCTCCCGCGCCATGCCCAGCATGGACGCCAGCGCCAGATTGGCCGCCAGCACCACGCCGTCGGCGTCCCACGTCAGGCAGGCGACCGGGGCGAAGCCATAGAGCTGGGCCAGCCGGTCGCGGGCTGCCTCCAGGTCCAGGATGGCGCGGCGTAGCTCCTGCTGCTGCGCGTCGAACTCGGCCCTCTCGTCGCCACTGCCGGCGGTTCCGCGGCGTCCCCCTGTCATGGATGTGACCTCAACGCTTCGGTGACGCCTCGCGTGGCATTCGGCACAGCGGCGGGGCGGCCACGTTCGCCACCATGTGGCACACCCGTCGGCATCGCATGACCGCTTGCGCCCCGGAACTCGGCCTGCCCCCAAGCCACCAGCCGTGGTGGAGACGAAGGGATTCGAACCCTCGACCTCGGCAGTGCGAGTGCCGCGCTCTCCCAGCTGAGCTACGTCCCCACCGCAGCCAGGGCATTATAGCGCGCCCCGCCAGCGCCCGCAACCCGGCCGCCTGCTCAGCCGGGGTGGCCGATGAACTTCCCCATCAGCTCCCAGCCCCGCTCCACCACCACGTCGGACGCTCCGGCGTGCGCCTCGGTGTAGCGCGCCCCGGAGGCAGCCTCGATACCGTCGCCCCACATGACGAACGGCACCCGCCCGCGCTTGTGCTTGCCGTCCTCGACCGAGGTGACGTGGTCCGGCACGATGAGGAGCCGCAGCAGCCCGGCCCGCTCCCTATGGGCCATCAGGGGGCCGACGATGTCCGCGTCAATGCGCTCCAGGGCGGCGATCTTGGCGCGGAGGTCCCGCTGGTGGCCCGCCTCGTCGGGGGCCTCCACGTGCACAAGCACCAAGTCGCAGCGGTGGAGGGCCTCGACGGCGTAGCGCCCCTTGGCCCCGTAGTCGGTGTCCACGTAGCCGGTGGCGCCGGGCACGTGGACGACCTCCCAGCCGACCAGCCGGCCGATGCCGCGCACCAGGTTGACGGCACTGATGACGGCGCCCTTGACGCCGAAGCGGCGGTGGAAGTCCGCCAAGTCCGGCTTCACGCCCTGCCCCCAGAGCCAGATCATGTTGGCCGGCCCGTCGCCCCGGGCGGCTCGGGCAGCGTTGACCGGATGGGCAGCCAGGACGCCGCGCGAACGCTCCATCAGGTAGACCAGCACCTCGCTGCCCTCCCCCTCGGGGTAGTGGTCCTCGAAGGGCTCGCCGACAATGTCATGCGGGGGCACGGTCTGGGCGGGGAGCGCGATGGCACCGCCGTAGGTCATGACGTGCCGGTAGCTCGTGCCGGCGTGGAAGGCCAGTTCGTCGCTGCCCAGGTCGTTGTTGAGCGCCGCGATAAGGGCGGCGGCCTCCTGGGTGGGGATGTGGTCCGCCGTGAAGTCGGCCATGAGGCCGTCCGCCACGGTGACGAGGTTGCAGCGGACGGCCCACTGGTCCGGACCCATCTCGATGCCTAGGTCGGCCGCCTCCAGGGGGCCGCGGCCCGTAAAGCAGGCCGCGGGGTCGTAACCCGTCACGCTCATCATGGCCACTGCGCTGCCGGGCGTCATGCGCGGAGGCACGTGGTCGGTCAGGCCGATCAGCCCCTCGGCCGCCGCGCGGTCCATGTGGGGGGTGTCGGCGGCCTCCAGCGGCGTCCTGCCGCCGAGTTCGCTCAACGAGTAGTCGGCCGCCCCATCCGGCACGATGACGCAGTACTTCATCTCCCTGTCCCCGTCACAGGCTGCGCGGTGACGATCAGACGTCCTCGACCCTGAGCATGCGGGTGCGCTCGCCGCGGACGACGTCCAGCCGGTTGATGCGGTCCAGAGCTCTGAGCAGCGCCTCTTCCCGGGCCTGGTGGATCATGAAGACCACCGGCACCACCTGGCCGTCGGGGCGGGGGGCCTCCTGCTGCACGACGGAGGCTATGCTGATGCCCTCCTGGCCCAGGATGCCGGCCACCTGCGCCAGCACGCCCGCCCTGTCCAGGCAGTCGAGCCGGAAGTAGAAGCGCCTCTCGGACTCGCCGGCCGGCAGCAGGTCGGCCCGCGGCACCTCGCCGAACTGGCTCATGCCGGCGAAATCGGCCTGGTAGGTGCCCAGCGCCCACCTCCCCGACCTGGCTGCCGTGGATGCAGACGGCGTTGTAGACGCCGCCCACCGAGGCCACGGGATGGTCGCGGTGCAGCAGGGCCGGATGCACGCGCAGCTCCAGCCGTTCACCGCGCCGTACGCCGATGGCCAGCAGCTTAAGCGTGTAGCCGAGGGCGCGCGCGTACTCCAGGTCCTGTAGCTCGACGCCGGTGATGCCTTCGCACGGGATGTCGTCCAGCGCCGCGTTCACCCCGAAGGCGAGGCGCGCCAGCACGGCCAGCTTGTGGGCTGAGTCCAGCCCCTCGACGTCCAGGGCCGGGTCGGCCTCGGCGTAGCCGCGTTGCTGGGCCTCCCTCAGGGCGTCTGCGTAGGAGGCGCCCGTCTCCAGCATGCGGGTGAGCACGTAGTTGCAGGTGCCGTTGACGATGCCGTGGATGCTCTCGATGCGGTCGCCGATCAGGCCGTTGCGGATGGCCGCGATCACGGGGATGCCCCCCGCCACCGCCGCCTCGAAACCGATGCAGCGCCCGTGCCGGCGGGACAGCCGGAACAGCTCGTCGCCGCACTCGGCCAGCAACGCCTTATTGGCCGTCACCACGTCCTTGCCGGCCTCCAGCGCCTGCTCCACCACCGCCCGGGCCGCCGTCGTGCCCCCGAACAGCTCGACCACCACGTCCACGTCCGCGTCGCCGAGCGGCCGGTCCAGGTCGTCCGTCAGGACGACGGATTCAGGCAGCTGAAGGGCCGACCGCACGTCGTCCAGGCGCGCGTCCACGACGTAGCGCAGCACACCGCGGGGCCCGAGGCGGTCGCTGAGCGCGCCGCCGGCGAGCAGCATCTGCGCCACCCCCGTGCCGACGGTCCCGCAGCCGTAGAGCGCCACGTTGCACTCG